>CAIYMY010000171.1 GCA_903927465.1 uncultured Rhodospirillales bacterium
CGCCGGCACCTGTGATCCAACGGCTGTTTGAAGCGATCCGCACCATCAGTCAGCAGCCCGATTTCGTCGCGCGCATGCGCCCGCTTGGCTATGGCACTGAGGTCAGTCAAACGACTGCGGCGGTTGCCAAACTCATTCAGGATGAAGCGCCGCGCTGGCGCGAATTGGTGGAAATTTCCGGCGCGCGCGTGGATTGAAGCGGCCTTGGCGGCTTCACCGCCTCCGCCAGCTTTCCTGCTTGCGATAAAGCGTGGATGGGCTGATGCCCAAAAACGCTGCCGCTTTGGCGATATTGCCGCCGCAAAGCCGGACAGCTTCTTCAATCGCTTCACGTTCCGTGTCAGCCAAGGGGCGGATGCGCTTGGTGGATTCAACAGCACGCGGTTCCACTGGTAGGGTCAGCGGCGGGGGCGCTTGTACTTTCGGGGGTTCCGAGGGCGGAGGCGGCGGCCCAGGGGAGGGTGCAGGCTTGGCACCCCCGTCCCGCACGGTGGCGGGCAGCATGGCGGTAGTCACCACCTCGCCGTCATGCAGCACCACGGCGGTACGAATGGCGTTTTCCAATTCGCGCACATTGCCGGGCCATGTGTGGCGCAGCAGGGTTGCGCGCGCTTCCGTATTAAAGCGCTGGAAGAGCTTACCTTCCTCGGCGGCGCTTTTCGCCAGAAATGCCTCGGCCAAAGCCAGCACATCATCGCCGCGATCACGCAGCGGCGGCAGGGGCACGGGGATGACATGCAGGCGATAATACAAATCTTCACGGAAGCGCCCGGCGCGGACTTCCTCCAACGGATCACGATTGGTGGCGCATACAAAGCGCACATCGGTTTGCATCAGCTTACCGCTGCCAACCGGCTGAAACGTACCGGTCTGGATGAAGCGCAGCAGCTTGCCTTGCAGCGCCAAATCCATTTCGCAAATTTCATCCAGAAACAGCGTCCCGCCATCCGCCGCCCGCGCTGCGCCGATGCGGTCCGCCACCGCGCCGGTAAAGGCGCCGCGCACATGGCCGAAGACTTCGCTTTCAATCAAATCCTTCGGGATAGCGGCGCAATTGATGGCGATGAACGGCCCGGCCTTGCGGGGGGAGATGCTGTGCACCGCCTCCGCCGCCAATTCCTTGCCGGTGCCGCTTTCGCCGGTGACAAATACCGTCGCACGAGACGCGGCGGCATTTTCCAGAATGCGATAGACCGCCTGCATGGTGGGTGCGGCACCGATGAAGCCGGCAAAACCCTGGCGTGGCGCGCCCGCCGCCAGTACCGCCACCTGCCGGCGCAAAGCGGCGCGTTCCATCACATTCGCAACCGTCACCGTCAGCCGTTCCGGCGCGAAGGGTTTCACCAGGAAGTCAGATGCCCCGGCCTGCATCGCCTCCACCGCCAGCGTAACCGAACCATGGGCGGTCATCACCACCACAGGCAGATCAGGATCGCGCCCGCGCAATTCGCGCAGCACCGAAAGCCCATCCCCATCGGGCAGGCGCAGATCAAGCAGCACGCCATCAGGCATGGCCTGATCAGCGAATTTCAGCGCATCCGCAATGCAATGCGCGTGGCGAATATCGTAAGGCCCGGCGCGCAGATATTCCTGATAGACCGTGGCGAGTGAGGGCGAATCCTCCACCAACAAAATCTTGTGATGCAGCGGCGCATCAGCCACGCGCGCGCATCCAACCGAATAGGGTCATGGCACCGCCCAAGATCGCCGGCACCACCCAGGCGGGGGCTTCCAGTACTGGCAGCAACAGGTCGTCCCAAATCATTGGCAGAAGATAGCGCTGCACCACGGCTTGCACCAAATTGAGCAAGCCAGGGTCCAGGCGAAACAACACCGCCCCCAGCGGATCGCCACCGAAAACCGCAAAAAGCCCCACCGCCAGGGCCAGCAGGGCAAGGCCAATCAGGCGCATGTCACGCCCAAAGCCTTTCGCGTTGCAGATTGGTGTAAAGATCAGCGACGAATTCGCCATAGCCATTGAACAAAAGCGTCGGCACGCTTTCACCGGTGCCCAGCATGCGTTCCTGTGCCTGGCTCCAGCGTGGATGCGGCACGGCAGGGTTCACATTGGCCCAGAAGCCATATTCCTGTGCCTGGATCTTCTCCCAGAAGGAAACCGGGCGCTGATCGGTCAGGCGAATGGTGACCAGGCTCTTGCCGGCCTTGAAGCCGTATTTCCAGGGCTGGTGGAAACGCAAAGGCCCGCCATTTTGCGGCGGCAGCAGCTTACCATAGGCACCGACCACCATGAAGGAAAGCTCATTGGCAGCTTCGGCAAGCGTGCAGCCTTCCGTATAGGGCCAGGGGTACCAGCTTTGCCTGAGGCCAGGCATGACACTCGGTATGGTCGCGGTCTGGAATACAACGTAGCGCGCGGAAGACAGCGGCTTTACCTCGGCCAGCAGGGCAGAAAGCGGAAAGCCGGTCCAGGGCACCACCATGGCCCAGGCTTCCACGCAGCGCAGGCGATAGACACGCTCTTCCAGCGGCATACGCGCGAGCAAATCCTCAATGCCGTATTCGCGCGGGGTTTCCACCATGCCTTCGACCTTCACCGTCCAGGGGCGCATGGGCATGCGTTGCGCGGCGGCGCTGATGGTCTTTTGGCTGCCGAACTCGTAGAAATTATTGTAGGTGGTGACTTCACGCTCAGCAGTGATGGCGCGGCCCGGCACGTAGCGCGTATTGCGCATGGCAGGCGGCAATCCGGCTTGCTGCGCCATGGCAGGGCTGGCGGCGAGCATCCCAGCGCCGAGCGCCATGGCTTGGCGGCGGCCAAAGACCAGCGCTTCCGGTGTTGCGCTGCTTTCAGGCAGATTCCAGGGGCGGCTTTTCAGGATATGCATTGCAGGGCGCCTTTCGTTGGACGCGATAAAGGCGCGCTGGTCACGAAGGTCAAGAAGATTACCGCCGAGGCTGCGGCAAAACCGCACTCGGCGGCTGGCCGGGCGCCGTGGTCACGCGAAATAGCCGATAGGCTTCGGCCTGCTGGCTGCCTCGCGCACGGATCAAACGGCCAGCTTCGCCTTCAATTGGGGATGCGCCGGGCCATTGCGGCGGTCCCTCACCCCGTCTTTCGCTGCGTATCAGCAAGCCGGCAGTGTTTTCGGGCGGTGTCGGCAGGGTGAAGAAGCGCCAGCGCGGGTCCATCGCCACTACGGGCAGCTTGGGCGGAAGGCGGAAAGCCATGCCGGAAGCCAGGCCATATTCCTCGGCGGCGATGAAGGCCACGCCTTCGCGCGCGGCGGCCCGCGCCAGATCAGCCGCTAGCCTTTCCCAACCGCCAAGCCGCGCCAAAGTTGGATCCTGCCGGCGCGGCAGGGGTATGGGCGCGGCGGTGGCTTGCAGATAGGCCACGCCTGCCATGGCAAAACCCAGCGCCAAGGCAGGCATGCGCCAGCGGAGCCAGGAAGCGGGCAGAAGCGCAGCGGCGGCAATGGCGGTACTGGGGTAAAGGATCGCCGGCCAATTCCCCTGCACCCGGCTGCCCAAAGCCTGCCAGAGGAAAATCGCCGCACCTGGCAGAATCAGCGCCAGCAACAGCCCAGCCCCGGCATCGCACGCACGCCAGACCTGCCGCGCCGCCATGAAGGCCCCCGCCACACAGAACAGAAAGACCAGCGGTGTCACCAAAGCCACCTGCCCGCCCAGCAATTCGCCAAGCCAGCGCAGGCTTTGCCCGGCGCCACCGGCGGCGGTGCGCCCGCCCTGCTTGGCGAAGGATGCCCATTCATGCGTCGCATTCCAAAAAATCACCGGCGCAAAAAGCACCACCGCCAGCGCGCCCCCCGCCCAAAGCTGCCAGCGCATCAGCCAGCGCCGTGCTTCGGGCAGTAGCACCAGCCACAGCACCAAGCCGAAGCCGAGCAGCGCCGCCGTGTATTTGGACAGCAGCGCCCCGCCCGCAAAAACCCCAGCAGCCAGCCACCAGCGCGCATCCCCGCTACGATGCGCCCGCGCCACGGCCCAAAGCGTCGCCACCCAAAAGAACAGCAGGGGCGTATCGGGGGTCATGGTCACGGCGCCGAGTGCGGCGAAAAGCGTGGCATTCATCAGCGCCGCCGCCCAAGGGCCCGCGCCGCGCCCGGGGAAAAGATCTTCCGCCGTCCTCGCCAGCATCAACGAACCAATGAACAGCGAAACCGGCCCCAAAAGCCGCACGCCGAGCGCCCCATCGCCCAGCAGCGCCGTGCCCAGCCAAATGAAGATCGCGACCATCGGCGGATGGTCCAGATAGCCCGGCTGCAAATTGCGCGACCAGACCCAGTAATAAGCCTCATCCGGGGAAAGCGGCAGGATCGCCGCCAGCACCAGGCGCAACGCCGTCAGCGCCAGCAGCCCAACCAGCCAAGGGTTCACTTGGCGCGCCAGACCAAGGTGGCGGAGACTGCGTAATTCCACACCACGGTCAGCGCTGCCCCGGCCGCTCCGGCCAGTCCCCAGGCCAGCACGCCATCGCGCAGCAGCAGATTGGCAATGCCGATATTGGCCGCAGCACCAAGCCCGCAAACCAGATAGAACAGCACCAGGCCACGCAGCAGCGCAGGCCCGCGCAGCCGCCGGTCCCGATAGGTGATGCGATTATTCAGCAGGAAATTCACTGTCATGGCGATGAAGGTGGCCGACCATTGCGCGGCGTTGAAGCCAACCCCGCCGAACCCATGCAGCAGCCCAAGCACCGCCAGATGTACCAGCACGCCAATCGCCCCAACGGCGGCGAAGGACAGGAAGCGCAGCGGCACCACACCGCCCAAAGCCTTATCCGCAAGCAAGCCCGCGAATTCCAGCAGCACCGCCGCATCCAGCTTGCTTTCGCCCGCCACCCGCGCGCGGAAGGAATAAGGGATTTCCAGGCTGCGCAAAGGCCGCTTCGCTGAAAGCAGAATATCCAGCAAAATCTTGAAGCCTGTGCCAGTCAGGCGCGGTGCCACTTCCTCAAACAAGTCGCGCGGCAAGGCGAAAAAACCACTCATCGGGTCGCTCACGCGCATCGGCAAAGCGGCATTGGCAAGCGCCGCGCCGGTATCGGAAATCATTTGCCGCGCGGCGGTAAGCCCGCCTTGCTTGTCGCCGCCTTCAATATTGCGACTGCCGATGACGATTTCCGCTTGGCCCGTTTCAAGCGCTTCCAGCATGCGGGGCAGCAGGGTTTCATCATGCTGCAAATCGCCATCAATCACCGCGAGATAAGGCGCTGAGGTCGCCAGCATTCCTTCGATGCAGGCGGAAGCGAGCCCTCGGCGGCCAATGCGCTTCAGGCAGCGCATGCGGCTATCCTGCACCGCAATGGCGCGCACGGCCGCGCTGGTGCCATCCGGGCTGTCATCATCAACGAAAATTGCTTCCCAGGCGATGCCGGCCAAGGTTGCATCCAGCCGCGCCACCATGGGCGCCACATTCGCTGCCTCATTAAAACAGGGAATCACCACGCAAAGGCGCGGCAGCGCTATGGCCGTCACTTTTCTTCTTGCCAGGTATGCCCTGCTTTACGGGCGGCCAATTCCATCTTCGGCTTGCCGAAAAGATAACCCTGGCCATAGCGCACGCCAAGTTTCAGCATCAGCGCTGCTTCTTCTTCCGTTTCAATGCGTTCAGCGACCACCTGGGCGCCAACCGTGCGGGCAAGATCCACCATGGCGGCGATAAAGCCCCGATCACGTTCGCTCTGCAAGGCATTGGCCACGTAAATGCCATCCACCTTTACATAATCCACCTTGAAGGCGCGCAAATACCGAAAGGCCGCCGCACCAGCGCCGAAATCATCCAGGCAGACGGGGATTTTATGCTCCCGCAGCAATTCGATCATGCGAACAGCCTCATCCTCCTGCTCGATTTCGGCGGTTTCGGTGATTTCCACCACCAGGCGTTCCGCCATGCCGCGGGTATTTTCCAGGAGGGTTTTCATATCCTCGCGGAATTTGGGGCTTTGCAGCGAAAGCCCGGAAAGATTGCAGGCAACGCGCGTGCCACCTGCCGCCCCCGCCGCCTCACACACCGCACTGACCACGGCCCAATCAAGTTCCTCGGTCAGGCCCACCGCTTCGGCCAGCGCCACGAATTCGCCGGGATGGGACATGGCAGAATCATCGGCCTGAAGCGGGCGGATCAGGGCTTCATAATGATGCGGGGTCCGATCAGCGAGCGAGACGATGGGCTGAAAGGCCATGCGGAAGCGCCGTTCCGCGATACTGCGCCTGAGCACCGCTGCCCGTTCAGAGGCGCTGTCCAAAAACCCCGCCAGACCCCCAGCAAAACCTGCCTGTTCCAGCGCATTATTGCCACCACGGGCAAAGGCCGCGAGGGCAAAGCGCAGCGCCCGGGTTGCCTGGACCTGGCTGAGCCCCTCTGCCTCAAGCCCCACTGCCATGGCGCCGACCGAGACATCATTGACGCCGCGATCCTTGAGGATTTCAGCGACGGCCGAGGTCAAGGTTGGCAGATCAAGCGGTGTCTGCCCGGGCAGGAGCCCGTATCGCCCGGCGGCAAGTTCAGTGGCCACCGCGCCTTCGCCAGCCTGCCTGTTCAGTTCTTCCTGGATTTCCCGATTGACTTCACCCCCCGGCAAAAAACGGCCTGAGGGGCCGGTCAATTCCAGAAAGCCAACCGGTCCGCCAGGCGCGCCAGAGCGCAGGATTTCCTCGGCCATGCTTGCCAGCCCAGGCCCACCTGGTAGGGGGCCGCCAGGCAATTCCCGCGGCAAAGGGGCGAAAGTCAGCGCCAGCTTGGCCGCAGCATCACCCAGCCTGAGACCAGCCACGCTGAAGGCCGTAGCCTCATTATCTGCAAGCTTGATTACCGCTGGCTTTAGCCGGCCGTATTCCGACAAAAGCCCCAAAGCCGTCGCGAAGGCTGGCCGATCTGACGGCGCGACCAGAGAGATCACGGGCTGCCCAATGAAATTTTCTGCTGGCCGACCAAAACGTGCCCGAAAGGCGCCTTCGGCAAAGGAGATTCGGCCGCGGAGATCGGTTTCCACCAATAATTCAGCAGCCGCGAAAGCAAAGACCACAAAGCGGTCTTTGCTTTGGCGTGATGACGCAAGCTGCTGCAATGGCAAGACGCTTTCCATCCTTCCTTACGGTTGAGAGCAAACCAAAAAGGCAGCCTAAAGATTAATGATCACTTAAGCGAAGCCTATCTGGATATATTTTTTTTATTGGGCTGTCCGATCTGCGCCAGGGAACGGCATTTTTATCGCTTTTTTGTCTTGATGTGGCAAATTTGGGCTGCGGCTTGATGCCCCTTCGCGATAGGCGACTAGAGAAAAGAGCATTCTCAAGCAAGGTGGAATCGCTTGGCGGCTCGGGCAATGCGACCAGTTCAAGGTTCACTGCGTATCCCGTGAGCCAAGTGGACGGGAAGCGCACTAACGCCCGATCGGGGCCGCAATCATGCCGTACCAAATGCTCATACAGAAAATAATGCATACGTATTCCCTTGCCGATACAGCGCGGCTTCCCCGAAGGGATGACGAAGAAGAAAAAGGGAAAATTGTCTGGAAGGGATTCCGAAAAATTCTTCGGTTCATGTTGCAGAAGGCGATCAGGCACTATGAATAAATCCCAAGCAAACTGACGGGCTGATATTGTCCCAAGGTCTTCTTGACGCCGCCCTTGGGCGACCCGAATCGGCCAATTGGCGGTCTTCCACCCGTTTAGAGTCGCCTCCCCATCTCACCCCGGCGGTTGCCTGAGCCCGCCCCGCGCCCTACAGCGCCAAGGGAGAAGACTCACCCATCAAGGTTCCTCCACACGTGGCCACCATCGCCGCCCTCGCGGTCATTCTTGCCCGCCCGCTTGGTGAGCCGCCATGTATCGCGAAAGGTCCCAAATTGCCGCGCGTGATGATGCGCTACTGAACCAGCTGCGCGAAAGGCTGGATGGGCGTGATCGAGGCTGAGGCGGGCACCACCCGGAACGCGCGCGCGCCCTGGCGGGCGCTGGTGGAACGGCGCTTCGGGTCTTTGCCGTGTCGGCCTATTGGCACCGTATCATTCAAGACCTGGTGCGAACTTCCCGATCCATTCTGTCTGCCAACAGCAGACAAGATCATTGATGCTTGCATGCCGTACCAGATGCTCATGAAGGAAATGGTGCATGCGTACTGCCTTACCGATGCGGCGGAGTTTCCCGGAAGGTGTGACCCAGAAGACAAAGGGAAAATTGTCGAGCAGAAATTCCACAAAGGTTCTAGGATTCAAGTTCCGGAAGGCAATCAGACACCAGGAATTCATCTCGAGGAAAACGACTGGCCGATAGTGTCCCAGGGTGGATTTGGCACCAGCCAGAACATCAATCTCAAACCCTTCCGTATCAATCTTGATAAGATCAATCTTGCCCGCCCCCGCAGCCTCTAGAGCGGAATCCAGCGTGATCATCTGTACGGGATCAGTGGGAGAGGCCCCGTTGCTGATGTGCCGATTGGTGACGATGTGCTTGCCGGCAGAGAAAGTCTCCCCGGCGTGGAGGAAAACTTGTTCCGTTGCGGCACCAACCGCCTGGTCGGTTATGCTCACATTCCGAAACCCAGAAGCGGCAATGGTCGCAGACAGACAGGCGCAGGTGCGTTTTGCAGGTTCAAAGGCATAGACCTTCCCGGCCGGTACGTGCCTGGCCATGACAAGGCTGGAGAG
The DNA here is from genome assembly GCA_903927465.1 of uncultured Rhodospirillales bacterium. Classification (GTDB taxonomy): domain Bacteria; phylum Pseudomonadota; class Alphaproteobacteria; order Acetobacterales; family Acetobacteraceae; genus Neoroseomonas. The sequence continues at coordinate 8,633 of CAIYMY010000171.1, forward strand.
GCCGAGATTCGCGCCAACATCGCAGGCCTCGGAAGTGGGGCTCAGGATTGCGGCGCAAAGCTCGGCGAGCGCTGCCTGTTGCGCCAAAGCGTCCTTCAAGTTCAGGAAAGATATGTCGTCAGGATAGCCAGCCACGCGGTGCCGGGTACCGAATACGTCAAATTCCTGCCAATCCATCAAACCTCCTCGTTTCCAATAGGATTGTTGTGGAGGATAGATGGAGCTCATGTTCCCAGCAAATAGTCTTGTGCGGGTTTACCGAGCAGCGGTGGATTCAAAGGCCTGGGAGACGAAGAGGGTAGCTTTGCCCCCCCGCCCCGGTTGCCTGAGCCGGCCCCGCGCCCTATAGCGCCCAGGGTCTAGTCACAGCCATTAAGGTTCCCCCACACGTGGCCACCATTGCCGCCCCCGACGCGCCCAACCCCGCGCTCGCCGCCCAGGCGGCCATTCTTGGTCGCCCGCTGGATGATCCTCGCCGCATGGCCAATGCCATTCGCGCGCTGGCGATTGATGGGGTGGAGCAAGCCAAATCCGGCCATCCCGGCATGCCGATGGGCATGGCCGACGCCGCGACCGCGCTTTTTGCTGGTTTTTTGAAGTATGACGCGGCTGACCCGCGCTGGCCGGATCGGGACCGCTTTGTCCTTTCCGCCGGCCATGGGTCCATGCTGCTTTATGCACTGCTGCATCTGACCGGCCATGAAGGCATGGGGACGGATGAGCTGAGGCGCTTCCGCCAGTTGCATTCCCCCGCCGCGGGCCATCCGGAATTCGGCGAGCATCCCGGGATCGAGACCACCACCGGCCCGCTCGGCCAGGGGATTTCCACCGCGGTCGGCATGGCGATGGCAGAACGCATGATGGCGGCGCGTTTTGGTGCCTCGCTCGTGGATCACCGCACCTGGGTCATCGCCTCGGATGGGGACCTTCAGGAAGGCATCTCCCATGAAGCGGCCGCGTTGGCGGGCCATTACGGGCTTTCCAAGCTGACCGTGCTTTGGGACGACAATCATATCTCGATTGATGGCGACACCGCGCTGTCATTTTCGGAAGATGTGCTGAAGCGCTTCCAGGCCTATGGCTGGGCCGTGCGGCGCGTTGATGGGCATGATGCGGGCGAATTGGCCGCCGCCATGGCCTGGGCCATGCGTAACCGCAAACCGACATTGATCGCTTGCCGGACCATCATTGGCCTCGGCGCACCGACCAAGGCGGGGACGGCGGGCAGCCATGGCTCGCCTTTGGGTGCCGCTGAAGCTGCCGCCGCCAAGCAGGCGCTCGGCTGGACTTCGGCGCCCTTTGAAGTGCCGGCTGATATCAAGGCGCTTTGGGAAAGCGCCGGGCGGCGCGGCGCCGGCGCGCGGCGTTCCTGGCTGAAGCGCATCGCCAAGCACCCGCAGCGTGCGGAATTTGAACGCGCGATGGCCGGCCGCCTGCCGGAAGCCTGGAATGAGGCGCTGTCCGCGCTGCGCACTCAAATCGCGACCGATAAGCCAAAGCTCGCAACCCGCGTTTCCAGCCAGAAGGCGCTGGAAGCCCTGGTGCCTTCAGTGCTGGAAATGGTTGGCGGTTCGGCGGACCTCACGGGGTCCAATAACACCAACGTGAAGGGCGTGCCGGCGATTACGCCAAGCAATTTCAGCGGTCGCTTCGTGCAGTGGGGTGTGCGTGAACATGGCATGGCGGCAGCCATGAATGGCATGGCGCTGCATGGCGGCATCATCCCCTATAGCGGCACCTTTCTGGTCTTTGGCGATTACCTCCGCCCCGCCGTGCGGCTTGCGGCACTGATGCGCCAGCGCGTTATTCATGTGCTGACGCATGATTCGATTGGCCTTGGCGAAGATGGCCCGACGCATCAGCCGGTGGAGCACCTCGCTTCCTTCCGCGCCATGCCAAATGTCCATGTGTTCCGCCCGGCGGATGCGATGGAGACAGCGGAATGCTGGGAATTGGCGCTGCGCCGCGCCGATGGGCCTTCCCTGCTGGCGCTGTCCCGCCAAAACCTGCCGACGCTGCGCACCGATACGGCCGAGAATCGCTCAGCCCGCGGTGGTTATGTGCTGGCGGAAGCCGATGGCGCGCGCCAAGCGACGCTGATCGCGACCGGCAGCGAGGTTTCGCTCGCCATGACAGCGCGTGAGACGTTGCAGGCAGCAGGTATTGCAACCGCTGTGGTGTCTCTGCCGTGTTGGGAATTATTCGCGGCGCAGGATGATGCCTATCGCGGCGGTGTTTTGGGCAGCGCGCCGCGTTTTGGGATTGAAGCCGCAATTGGCTTTGGCTGGGAACGCTGGCTTGGTACGGATGGTGTTTTCATTGGCATGTCGGGCTTCGGTGCCTCGGCGCCTGCCGATGATTTGTTCAAGCATTTCGGCATCACGCCGGATGCGGTGGTTGAAGCCGTGCGCAGGCGGCTTGCTGTCTGATTTCGGTTATTTCGGGGAAGGAAAATATCATGGCCGTAAAGGTTGCCATTAATGGGTTTGGGCGCATCGGGCGCCTGGTGCTACGCGCGATGATTGAAAGTAATCGCCGCGATGTGGAATGTGTTGCGATCAATGATCTGGGTAGCGTGGAAGCCAATGCTCATCTGTTCCGTTATGACAGTGTGCATGGCCGCTTCCCCGGTGAGGTTGCGGTGGATGGCAATAAGATCATCATCACCGCCAATGGCCGAATTTATGCGCCGATTATCGTGAGCGCTGAGCGTGATCCGACCAAAGTGCCCTTCCAGGGCGTTGATGTCGCCATGGAATGCACCGGCATTTTCACGAGCAAGGAAAAGGCTTCCGCGCTGATCACGGCAGGCGCGCGTAAGGTGGTGATCTCCGCCCCTGGCGATGATGCGGATGCCACCATTGTCTATGGCGTCAATCACAAGACGCTGACGAAAGACATGACGGTGATTTCCAATGCGTCCTGCACTACCAATTGCCTGGCGCCGGTGGCTAAGGTGCTGCATGAGAATTTCGGCATTCTGCGCGGCTATATGCTGACGATCCACGCCTATACGGGTGATCAGAACACCGTGGATACGTTGCACAAGGATCTGCATCGTGCCCGCGCCGCGGCGGTCTCCGCGATCCCGACCTCGACCGGCGCAGCCAAGGCTGTGGGCCTGGTGATGCCGGAATTGAAGGGCAAGCTGGATGGCACGGCCATTCGTATCCCGACGCCCAATGTCTCGCTCGTGTCGCTTGACTTCGTGCCCGCCAAGGAAGGTGTGACGAAGGAGGCTGTGAATGCGGCGATGAAGGCGGCGGCTGAAGGCGAATTGAAGGGCATTCTTGGCTATAATACCGAACCGCTGGTCAGCATTGATTTCAACCACAACCCGGCTTCTTCCACCTTTGATGCGACGCAGACTCAGGTGGTGGATGGCGGGTTGGTGCGCGTGCTGTCCTGGTATGACAATGAATGGGGTTTTTCGAACCGCATGAGTGATACTGCGGCGTTGTTCGGTTCTCTTTAGTGTTTGGTCGCATTTTCCGAGTCGCCAAGTGATTCCACTTGGCTTGAAAATGCTCCGATCCCACATTCCGGGGCAGCGCGGCCACGCGCTTCCCCACCCCTGCCCGAGGTTCCATCATGGCTTTCAAGACGATTGATGCGCTGCCCGCCAAGGGTCAGCGCGTATTGCTGCGCGCCGATTTGAATGTGCCGGTGAAGGATGGCCGCATCACGGATCGTACCCGCATCGAACGGCTTTGCCCGACCATCGCGGAATTGGCGCAAAAGGGTGCGCGCGTGGTGGTGCTGAGCCATTTTGATCGGCCCAAGGGCAAGCGCGTGCCGGAAATGTCGTTGAAGCCCATGCAGGAGGCCTTGGCTGCGGCGCTGAACCGCCCTGTCGCCTGGTGTGATGATTGCGTGGGTGAAGCGGCGGAAGCCGCAGTGGCGGCTTTGGCTGATGGTGATGTGTTGCTGCTGGAAAACACGCGCTTTCATCCCGGCGAGGAAAAGAATGACCCTGCCATGGCGGCAGCACTCGCCAAGCTTGGCGATGCTTTCGTGAATGATGCTTTTTCGGCAGCGCATCGCGCCCATGCCAGCACAGAAGGCGTCGCGCGGCTGCTGCCGGCCTATGCCGGGCGGCTGATGGAAGTGGAATTGAAGGCGCTGGATGCGGCGCTCGGTAATCCCGCACGGCCGGTGGTGGCCATTGTGGGTGGCGCCAAGGTTTCGACCAAGTTGGAATTGCTGGGCAATCTTTGCAGCAAGGTGGATGTGTTGGTGATTGGCGGCGCCATGGCCAATACCTTCCTGGCCGCGCAAGGCCATGGCATGGGTAAATCCCTGCAAGAAGCCGAAATGCACGAAACGGCGCGCCAGATCCTGGAACAGGCCAAGGCAGCGAATTGCGAAATCCTCCTGCCGGTTGACCTGGTGGTGGCCGAGGAATTCCGCGCCAATCCGCCAACCCGCACCGTGGGGGTGGATCGCGTACCGGCAAACATGATGGCGCTGGATGTCGGCCCGGACACTGAGGCAGCTTTGGAAGCGCGGCTCCGCACCGCTTCCACCCTGGTGTGGAATGGCCCGCTCGGCGCCTTTGAAACGGTGCCTTTTGACGCAGCAACGGTGGCGGCGGCGCAAACCGTGGCAGCGCTGACGCAATCCGGCGCGCTGAAATCCATCGCGGGTGGCGGTGATACTGTGGCCGCACTGCGCCACGCCGGCGTGCTGGAACGCATGAGCTATGTCTCAACCGCCGGCGGCGCCTTCCTGGAATGGCTGGAAGGCAAGGAATTGCCGGGGGTCGCCGCGCTGGGTTGAGTACAACGTAAGAGTAGGTTGACGCTGCCCGCCAAGGTGCAAAACTGTTCCTATTCAAAGGGTAGGAACAAGCCATGCGGCAAATGCATCTTGTCGGCTTCATGCAGGCGCAAAACTGCACGAATTACGCCAGTTCCTGGCGGCACCCTCAGTCGCGCACGGATTTCCTGACGGCGGATTTCTTCCAGGAAATCGGCCGCATCCTTGAAGCCGGAAAATTCGATATGGGCTTCTTCGATGACCGGCTTTCCATGCCCGATCGTTATGGCAGCGACCATCACCACACGGTGGAACATGGCATTCGCTGCGTGAAACTGGACCCGGTGGTGACGCTCACCATGATGGCCGCTGTCACATCACGCCTTGGCCTGGGTTCCACCGCCTCCACCACCTATTATGAACCCTTCCATGTGGCGCGCGCCATGCAGACGTTGGATCTGATGAGTGCGGGGCGCGCGGCCTGGAATATCGTGACATCCCTGAATGATGGCGAAGCGGCCAATATGGGCCATGACGAAATGATGGAACATGATCGGCGCTATGACCGCGCCGATGAATTTGTAGAAATCGTGCTGGGCCATTGGGATGCCTGGGAAGATGATGCGCTGATTATTGATAAAACTACAGGCCGTTTCGGCGATGGCAATAAGGTGCATCGGCTGGATTATCGCGGCAAATTCCTGAAATCGCGCGGCCCCTTCACCGTGCCGCGCAGCCCGCAAGGCCGCCCGGTGCTGATCCAGGCAGGCAGTAGCGGGCGCGGCAAAAGTTTTTCTGCGCGCTGGGCGGAATTGGTTTTCGTCGCCTATCATGATGTGGCTTCTGGTGCGCGCGAATATGCCGAATTCAAGCACATGATCGCCGCTGCCGGGCGCAATCCGGATCATGTGAAAGTGGCGACCTTGATCTCCCCTATTTGTGCCGCCACCAAAGCCGAAGCGGAAGACAGGGCCGCGCTGATTGCCAGCCTGCCACTTGAAATTGATGCGCTGTCGCTGCTGTCAGAAGCGTTGAATTTCGATTTCGCGACCAAGGGCATGGATGAGCCCTTCAGCGATGAAGAAATGGCCGGCATGCAAGGGCTGCAAGCCATTCGGGATCGTGTGGTGAGAAATACCGGCAAGAAGAACCCAACCGTGCGGGAATTCATCACCGGCAGTGGCAGGGGCCGACCCAATATGAATATGGTGGGCGGCCCCAAGGAAATCGCCGACAAGATGGAAGAATGGTTCACCAAGCCGGCTTGCGATGGCTTTGTGGTGGCGGCGACCTATGTGCCGGATGGCTACCGCGATTTCGTGACGCATGTGGTGCCGGAACTCCAGCGCCGGGGGTTGTTCCGGAAGGAATATACTGGGCCGACATTGCGCGACCATCTGGGCCTGGCGAAATCCACCATCGGGGATTGGCGGCCGGCCAGCGCTGCCGAATAGGCGTTGATTTTTCCGGCAGGCCTGCGCCATCCTGCACCAAAGGCAGGGCATAACCTCGCCGGAACAATAGGAAGGAACCACCATGCGCGCCGCGATATTCCGCAAAGGCAATTTTGTGCTGGGCGATGTGCCGGACCCGCAGCTCCAGCCCGGCCAGGTGCTGGTGCGTACGAAATCCTGCGGCATTTGCGGCACGGATTTGCACGCGGCGCGCTTCACGCGCGAATTCGTCTCCCTCGCGCAGCGCAGCGGTGGGCGCTGGAATATGGATACCGAACGCGATGTGGTCTTCGGCCATGAATTCGTGGGCGAGGTTGTGGCGAATGGTCCGGGTACGGAAGGCAAATTCAAGCCGGGGCAATTGGTCACTTCCATGCCGCTCACCATCGCCGGTTCAACAATATTGGGCATGGGCTACAACCCGGATGTGCCGGGCGGCTTTGCCGAATATATGCCGCTTGCGGAACGCATGTTGTTGCCGCTGCCCGCCGCGATGGAACCGGACCACGCCGCGCTGACAGAACCCATGGCGGTAGGCATTCATGCGGTGGAACATTTCGGCGTGAATAATGCCGAAGTGCCGCTGGTGATTGGCTGCGGCCCGATCGGGCTTGCGACCATCGCGGCGCTCAAGCTGCATGGCCATGCGCCGATCATTGCGGCGGATTTCTCGGCAGGGCGGCGCGCTTTGGCCAAGAAAATGGGTGCGGATATCGTCATCGACCCTGCGGTTGAATCGCCCTACCAGGCTTTGGAACGCGCCATTACGCCGGATGGCTTTGACGCCAGCCGCTACGCTGCACTTTTCGGCCTCGGCCCCAAGCGCCGCCCCGCCGTGCTGTTTGAATGCGTGGGCATCCCCGGCGTGCTGGCTGCCATGATGGAAGGCGCGCCGACTGGGGCGCGCATCATCGTGGTTGGTGTCTGCATGGAACCCGATGGGATCGAACCCTTCTTCGGCATTGTAAAGCAATTATCGCTGCATTTTGTGCTGGCCTATAATGCGCAGGAATTCGCGGCCACGCTCGGCCATATCGGCGCCGGCCGACTAGATGTGCGGCCACTGATCACCGGGCGGATAGGCCTGGCCGAGGTCGGGCAGGCCTTCAAGGACCTCGCCAGCCCAGAAACGCACGCGAAGATTTTGGTGGAGCCGTGGCGCTGAAATCGCTGTCCTGAAACTACCGCTTTGCTTAGCCATTCAGGTATCATTGCCATGCCCGATCTTTTCTCCCCCTTCACGCTCAAGGATGTCACGCTGCGCAATCGGCTCGTGATGTCGCCAATGACCATGTATCGTGCGACTGATGGCAAAATGAGTGACTTCCATCTGATGCTGCTCGGCTCTCGCGCCGCTGGCGGTTTTGGTCTGGTTTTCCCTGAGCAATTGGCCATCACACCAGATGGACGCACCGGCACAAGCTGCGCCGGTATTTATGATGATGATCAGATCGAGGGTCTGTCGCGCATCACGGCCATGATCAAGGATATGGGCGCGGTGGCGGCGGCGCAGCTTGGCCATACCGGGCGCAAGGGCAGCGAGAAAAAACCCTGGCATGGCAAGCAGCAATTGCCCGCCGATCATGCGGATGGCTGGCAGGTGCGCGCGCCATCAGCCCTTCCTTATGGCGGACGCTATATCTACCCGGTGCATGAACTCAGCATCGCGGAAATTAAGGCGCTGCATCAAAGCTATGCTGATGCCGCGCGCCGCGCCTTGGCGGCTGGGTTTGAATGGCTGGAATTGCATTTCGCCCATGGTTATCTGGGCGCGAGTTTTCTTTCCCCCATCGCCAATCAACGAAGCGATGCCTATGGCGGCAGCCTGGAAAACCGGATGCGCTTTCATCTGGAAGCGATTGATGCGGTGCGTGAGGTCTGGCCGGAAAACCTGCCGCTGACGATGCGGCTTGGCTGCGATGATTTCAACGAAGCCGGCACGCAGTTTGAAGACGCCATCGTGGCAGTGCGCGCCATGAAGCGGCACGGATTGGATTTTGCGGATCTCAGCCTTGGCATGAATACGGATGAAACCCAGAACCTGCCCTATACCGAACCAGGCTTCATGGTGGGGCGCGCCAATCGCATCCGCCAGGAAGTGGGCATTCCGGTGGGCGTCAGTTGGAATCTGGGCATACCCGCCATTGCCGATAGCGTCATCCGTCAGGAATTGGTTGATCTGGTCTTTCTGGGCCGGCCGGCCCTGGCCAATCCGCATTGGCCCTTATGGGCAGCACGGGAATTGGCCCATCAAGACCCGTTTTCGCTATTGCCGGAAGACTGGTCCTGGTGGCTGCGCAACCGGCCTGGTTCGCCCAATTCGCATGGCCTGCCGGCCCCCTCCGCCACGCCCACAGCGGTACTAAACTTCGGCAAAGGGTGACGTTTTTCGTGATTTACTTCATAAAATTCAGTAACTTAACCGCCTATAGCGCGCTGAAAGACCGGGTTGCCCATGGCCGCAAAAGTGCATCTGTATCTGTCAATCAAATCGTTCTAGTCTGACTGTCATGGCTTCGGAGCATAAACGGGAGGGGGCTGCCGCCGCCGCGCTTCTAGCGCGGGAAGCGAAGGCATTGAGGGGGCGGCTCTACGGGCCGGTCCTGCTTGGCCTTGCCTTGGCGCTTGCCGCCGTGGCGCAGGCGCTGCTGATCGCCCGCCTGCTGGCCGCGCTTTTGGGCGGAGCCCCGGCTTCCTGGGCGGATTTCATCGGCGCGGGGGCGCTCGCCTTGATCATGGCGGGGCTTGGTATCGCCCAGGAACGCGCCCAAACCGCCGCCGGGGAAGAAGCCAAAGCGAGCCTCCGCGCCCGCATCTTCGCGCGCCTTTTGGCGCAAGGCCCCACGGATCAGCGCCCGGTTGGGGAGAAAAGCGCGCTGGTGGTGGAACGTGTCGAAGCGATGGAAGGCTATTTCGCGCGCTGGATGCCGGCTGCCATCATCGCTGTCGTGGCGCCGCTGCTGATTGCCGGTTGTGCCGCGTTCTTTGATCCGATGAGCGGGCTTATCCTGCTAGTGGCGGGCCTCCTGGTGCCGGTGGCGCAGGCAGTTTCCGGCATTGGCGCGGCGCAGGCCAGCCGGCGCCAATTCGCATCACTGCAACGGCTTTCTGGGCGCTTTTTGGATCGCATGCGCGGCCTGCCCGTTCTGGTGCTGTTCAATCAACAACATGCGGAAACCCAAAGGCTTGCCGCGGCGGCCGAGGAATTGCGTCAGCGCACCATGCGCGTGCTGCGCGTTGCCTTCATTTCCTCGGGCGCCATGGAATTGATCGCCGCCGCCGCGCTGGCGTGCCTTGCCATTCGTCATGGCGCAGTGCTGACCGGCGCGCATCCTGATCCTGTGATGGCGTTTTTCGTGGTGCTGCTGGTGCCGGTTTTCTTTCTGCCGCTGCGCTCCTTCGCCGCTGCTTATCATGAACAGCTTGGCGCGCGCGGCGCCGCGGCGGACCTCGCCCCCTTGCTGAACCAACCGGAAGAAACCGGGCTGTTGCTGGAAGAAGTGCCGCCCAAGGTCACCATCACCTTCCAGGATGTGCGGCTTTCCTATGACCCTTCGCGCGCGCCCGCCTTGGATGGGCTTTCGTTTCGTGTGCTTGCCGGTGAGACGCTGTTGCTGACGGGCGCATCAGGCGCGGGCAAAACTTCAGCGCTACGTATCCTGATGGGATTCGCCCGGCCCGAATCGGGGCGCGTTGCGATCAATGGCCAAGACGCCATGCTGCTGAAGCCTTCCGAATTGCGGCGCCTGTCATCCTATGTCGGGCAGCGCGCGCATTTGTTCCGCGCCACATTGCGCGAAAACATTCGCCTGGCACGGGCTGATGCGGATGATGCAGCGGTGCTCGCCGCCGCTGAAGCCGCGCAGGTAATGGATTTTGTGCGTGACCTGCCGCAGGGGTTGGATACGCTGATCGGCGAAGGCGGCTTCGGGCTTTCCGGCGGCCAGGCGCAGCGCGTGGCGCTGGCGCGGGCGTTTTTGCGGGATACGCCCTTGGTGCTTTTGGATGAACCCACCGCGCATCTTGATCCGGGTACCGAGGCTTCCGTGCTGGATGCGCTGCGCCGGCTTTGCGTGGGCCGCACCGCCATTATCGCCACCCATGCCAAGGCGGCACGATCCTATTTCGGCCAAAGGCTGGAAATCGCTGATGGGCGCGCCCAGGGAAGCAGGCTCGCGGGGAATGATTAGGCCATGACCGCTGATCTTTTCCGCGTGCTGAGGCTTTGGCTGGAACGCTCTGGCTGGTTGGTGGTGGGGATTATCGTCACGGTGATCTCGGCGCTGGCGGGCGTTGCTTTGCTCGCTTTCGCGGGCAAGTTGGTGGCGGCATCGGTGGGTGGCGCGGAAAGTGCGGCACTGGCGACGGCAGGCGTGATTGCGCTGCTGTGGTTGCGCCCTTTGATCCTGCTCAGGCCCATCATGCGCTATCTGGAAAGGCTCGCGACACATGAAGCGACTTTCCGCGCCTTGGCCGATATGCGCGTGTGGTTTTTTGGGCGCCTGGCTGAACGCCTGCCGACCGGGCTTGGCTTGCGTCGCGCGGGGGATTTGCTTGGGCGCCTGGTTGCGGATGTGGAAGCGCTTGATGGGCTTTATCTGCGCGCGCTGGTGCCGGCGGCGGCTTCCATCGCCGTGGTGCTGGCGATTGCGCTGATCCTGGGCGCTGCGGACCCCTGGCTTGCCGTGGTGGTGGCACTGCCACTGACTGCGGCTTTGGTGCTGCCGTTGTTGCTGGCGCCGGATGCGGCGCGGACGGCAGAAGCAACCTCCCGCGCGCAGGGTGCGCTCCGCAACGCGACGGTGGACCCGCTGACCGGGCTTGAAGACACGCTGGCCGCGAATGGCGAAAAGCGCGCACTGGCGCGGGTGGCCCAGGAAGACAGGGCGCTATCAGGCGCACAGCGCGCCTTGGCACGCCGCGCTGCCTGGGGCGGGGCGGCGGGCGCTTTGCTCACGCAAGTGGCGCTATTGGCCGCGCTTGGGTGGACCATGCTGGCCGGGCAGCCCGGCATGGCGGCGGGGGTGCTTGCTGTGTTCCTGGCAATTGCAGCGGCTGAGGCTTTGGGGCTGATGCCGCGCGCTGGCGCTGCGGTGGCGGCGGCAGCGGCGGGTGCGCGGCGCCTGTTTGAAGCGGCTGATGCGGCGGAACCCGTGCCCGATCCAGCTTCGCCCAGCGCAGCGCCTTCGGGCCATGCGCTGGTGTTGCGTGATGTGGTGTTTTCCTGGGCGCCTGATCGGCCCCTCGTGTTTGATGGGCTTGATCTTGATGTGCCGGAGGGCGCGCGCATTGCGCTGCTGGGGCCTTCGGGCACCGGCAAATCCACACTCGCCGCGCTATTGCTGAAATTCGCCGCACCCCAGCAGGGCAGCATCACTTTGGGCGGTGTTGAGATAGCGACGCTTCCCGCTGCGGTTCTGCGCGATCGTATTGCTTGGCTCACGCAGGATGCACGGCTGTTTGATGACAGCATCGCCGCCAATCTGCGCCTGGCCGCGCCCGAGGCTGATGACGCTGCGCTTTGGCGCGCCTTGGACCGCGCGCGCATTGGCGATGTGGTGCGCGCTTTGCCGGAAGGGCTTGAGACGCAATGCGGTGAGGCAGGGGCGCGGTTTTCGGGCGGTCAGGCGCGGCGCATTGCACTGGCGCGCGCGCTGCTTTCGCCCGCGCCCGTGCTGATTTTGGATGAACCGGCTGCCGGGCTGGATGCCGCGACGGAACGCGCCTTCATGGAAACGCTGGATGAAGCCACTGCCGGACGCAGCGTGATCCTGATTCTGCATCGGCTGACCGGGGTGGAACGGCCAAGCCGCATTCTGCGCCTGGTGGGTGGCAAGGCTATTGCGGCGACGGGGTGAAGCCGGTCAGGCGCTACTTCTTCATCCCTGCCAAATGCGCCACACAGTGCGCAAAGCCTTGCAGGTCGCGCCAGAGCGCCACTTCATCCACCGGGTTCACCCTACCCTATGGCGACGACGAGGGGGAGAAATTTGACCTTTTCCTGCCGTCCAATACTGCCGCTATACCTACCGCATTGTTCACTTTTAGACATGACTTGTAAACTGAATAAAAAAATGTTGACAATTAGGAAGAACTGGGATGATCATAGATAGAAAATTCGTGACCAGGAGGCAGAAAAGTCATGATAGATTTAATCAATCCAACCGCTCGCAACACAGATTTAAAGTTCCTGCATCCAGTTTTTCGAACGGCATTGACTGAGCTAATCTCTGATCTTCAGCGCCAAGAAATACCTCTATATGTTTTTGAAGCGACCAGAACGCCGGTGAGGCAGGCTTATCTTTTTGCCCAGGGGCGGACCCGACCCGGGCCTTTGGTTACCTATGCAGAGCCTTGGCGTTCCTATCACCAATTTGGACTTGCGGCAGACATGGTTTTTGGTGGTCCAGGGAAGTGGACGTGGAACGAACCGAAGAAAGGTATGTGGAAGAAATTCCATGAGCTCGCCAAGAAACGCGGATTGATGCCTCTTGATTTTGAGACACCGCACATTCAGCTCTCGGGAATGTCAAGCAATGCTCTGGCCGCGGGCCGGTTCCCAGATGGTGGCGATGAAACTTGGGCCGAAACGCTAGCAGGAATGATCGTTGCATGGGTAGGACAGCCCCTCGCTCCTCCGGCGCCCTCAATCTTTGAAAAGGCTCCTGTCGGCCCCATTTAGGCTCGCGGACAATCTGCCATATGACATTTCAGGCCGAGCGATTCCAATTGGCTTGAAATGCAACCCATATGAATCGAGAAGCATGGGGGCTCGAGCAACTTCAGCGCGTCTTTGATACCGCAAGCCTGCTACCTAAGTCGCAAGGCTGCATCGCACTCGGGTCAGGACTACTTCTTGATGTTCAGCGATACCAAATGCGCGACACAGCACGCAAAGCCGTGCAGGTCCCGCCAGCGCGCGGCTTCTTCCACAGGGTTCACCACAAACACGCCACCGGCCGCGGCGATGCCGCCATCAAGCATGAGGTTATCGGTCAGGCCGAAATCCTCGACCTCCATGCCATCGGCATCTTCCCAGGCGCCATTGGCGCGCCGATGCACCGCGCCGCGCAAAGCCGCCAGACTGCGCATGGTGAAATTCCCCGGCGCATTGCTATAGCCCAGCACCGGCCGGCCAAGTGCGCGCATGAAGCCAAGCTCATAGGCCGTGCCGGGATCGGCCGAGGCACCGCGAAACGGCGTTAGATTAGCAATCAACGCATCGCAGCCCTGGATGTGCGCCTCATTGCCCAGGTAAATCCCCATCCAATCGGAATCGGCTTGGGGTGCGCCGGGCGCGGGGTCGGTCGGGAAAACGCCAATCATCCCGTGCTGGGCGCAAATGGCCTTCTTCGCCGCCGAGATGGCGTCTCGGTCAGCCAGAAACACCTCCGGTCCCGCCAGATATATCCGCATCGCCCCGCCTTGCCTGTCATGGCTTTCCTATGCGCAGATAGGCGCATGGATGCTGAACGGGAATACAATAATCGGGCCCGCGTGCCCGAAAGCGCTGAAATCATCGCCGGCTGGGCGCGGGATGCCGCTGCCTTCCGCGAAAGCGGGGTACGGGCAGAGTTGAACCTGGCCTATGGCGCGGGAGAACGGGAGAAGCTTGACCTATTCCTGCCACCCAATGCCGAGGCCGCGCCGACCGCACTTTTCATCCATGGCGGCTATTGGCAAGCGCTGGATCGGTCCTTTGTCAGCCATTGCGCCCGCGGCCTGCTCGGCCAAGGGGTCGCGGTGGCGGTGCCATCCTATGACCTCTGCCCGGCTGTGACCTTGGGGGAGATCGCCGAACAAATGCGCCGCGCCGCTGCCTTTCTGCATCGGCGCCGGGGCGGGCGGCTGCTGGCGGCGGGGCATTCCGCTGGCGGACAGCTTGCCGCGTTGCTGCTGGCGACCGATTGGCCCACCTTTCAGCCCGGCCTACCGGCGGGGATGGTCGGGGCCGCCTTGCCCGTCTCAGGCGTTTTTGAATTGGGGCCGCTGATGGGCACCAGTATTGCCCAGGCTTTGCGCCTGACGGGGGCTGACATTGCCACCCTATCGCCGCGCCTGCTGCCCCCACCAGTGTTTGAGGCGCTGCATGTGGTGGTGGGCGGGGCGGAGAGCGATGAGTTCATCCGCCAAAGCCGTGATTTCGCGACCCATTGGGGCGGCAGTTTTGAAGCCTTGCCCGACGCGAATCACTTCACCGTGCTGGACCCCTTCGCGGACCATGCCCATTCCTTGATGATTCGTGCTGGCAATATGGCGCGCCGCCTTGCCTTGCGCCCGGGCTTCGCGCAGTAAGAAGAAAGAGGCATTTCAACCGGGGAGGCTTAACAATGAGCTCTTTTTCACGTCGTACCGCCATGGGCGGCGCCTTGGGGCTGCTGGCAGCGCCCGCCATTCTGCATGCGCAACCCGCGGGCGGGGTGAAGATCGGCCTGGTTGCCGTGCAAACCGGCCCGCAGGCGGCACTTGGCACGCAATTGCGCGATGGCTACCTGATGGGGCTTCGGCATCTGAATGGCCGGCTTGGTGGGCTGACCGCTGAGACCGTGATGATTGATGATGAATTGCGCCCCGATGTGGCGGTGACGAAGGTGCGCACCGCTTTGGAACGGGACCGCTGCGATTTCATTGTGGGCGTTGTGTTTTCCAACATCCTGCAAGCCATCATTCGCCCAGTGACGGAAGCCAATACCTTCCTGATCAGCACCAATGCAGGGCCTTCCACCTTTGCTGGGCGCGGCTGCAATCCGTTTTTCTTCACCACTTCCTACAATAATGATCAGGTGCATTCCGTGATCGGCCAGGTCTGTGAAGACCAGGGCTATAAGCGCGTTTTCGTCATGGTGCCGAATTATCAGGCCGGGCGCGATGCGGTCGCCGGCTTCAAATCCCGCTTCAAGGGCGAAGTGGTGGATGAGGTTTATGTGCCGCTCACGCAGCTTGATTTCGCCGCTGAGCTCGCGAAGATCGCCGCCGCAAAGCCGGATGCAATTTTCACCTTCATGCCGGGTGGGCTTGGTGTGAATCTGGTGCGGCAATATCGTCAGGCGGGGCTCGCGCATATCCCGTTCCTGTCCACCTTCACGGTGGATGAGGCGACATTGCCCGCGCAGCAGGATTCGGCTGTTGGCTTCTTCTCCGCCGCGACTTGGGCGCCGAATATGGACAATGCGGCCAATCGCCGCTTCGTGACCGATTTCGAAGCCGCCTTTAATTACGTGCCCGCCAGCTATGCCGCGCAGGCTTATGACAGCACGATGTTGCTCGATGCAGCCATTCGTCGTGCGGGTGGCCGCTTGGCCGATAAGGATGCGATTCGCGCTGGCTTGCGCGCCGCGGATTTCGCTTCCGTGCGCGGCAATTTCAAATTCGGCGTGAACCATTACCCGGTACAGGATTTCTGGCTGCTGCGCGTCGCCAAACGCACCGATGGCAAGTTCCAGACCGAAACGGTGCGCAAGGTGCTGGAAAACGACGTGGACCCCTGGGCCGCCGAATGCCGCATGCGCTAAATTTTGCGCCTGATCCGCGAAGGTGGAACCACCGGAGCGGTGAATCAGTCGCTCAAAGGAAGTTAGGGGATGATCTGTTAAGACGGATCATGCCCTAACGTGAGTACTGGTCTTTTCCTGGTGCAGGCCTTGAATGGCCTGCAGCTTGGCATTCTGCTTTTCCTGGTGGCCGCGGGCCTCACGCTGGTTTTTGGCGTGATGGATTTCATCAACCTGGCCCATGGGGTGCAGTATATGCTGGGGGCGTATCTGGGCGCTGCCTTTGCGGCAGCGACAGGTTCCTTCTGGCTTGGGCTTTTATTGGCATTACCGGCAGCGCTGATCTTTGGCTTATTGCTGGAAGTACTGGTGTTCCGGCACCTTTATGATCGTGATCATCTGTCGCAAGTGCTGGCGACTTTTGGCGTCATCCTGTTTCTCAATCAGGCAGTGAAAGCCATTTGGGGTGCGGCGCCGCTGCAAGTGCCGGTGCCTGCGTTGCTTGAAGGCGGCGTGGTGCTGATGCCGGGGCTGCAATATCCGCTTTATCGCATCGCGGTGCTGGGCGCTGGCGTCGCCACCGCGCTTGGCCTTTGGTTTTTGGTGGAGCGCACGCGCCTTGGCATGTTGGTGCGCGCGGGGGCGACCAATTCACCGATGGTATCCGCGCTTGGCGTGGATATTCGCAGGCTTTTCATGCTGGTCTTTGCCTTCGGCGCCATGCTGGCGGGCTTTGCGGGCGTGCTGGCCGGGCCGATTTTCTCGGTAGAGCCCGGCATGGGCGATCATGTGCTGATCCTGGCATTTGTTGTGATTGTGATTGGCGGCATTGGGTCCATTCGCGGCGCCTTTATCGCGGCACTGATCGTGGGGCTTACGGATACGCTCGGCAAATCGCTGATGCCGGATTTGATGCGGCTTTTCCTGGACCCCTCTGCCGCGCGACAAACCGGCGCGGCGCTCGCGTCCATGCTGGTCTATATCGCGATGGCGGCGATCCTTGCCTTCCGCCCGCGCGGCCTTTTCCCGGCCAGGAGTGGTTAGCATGCCGCGCTTGCGGCTTGATGTGGTGCTGACGCTGCTGGTGCTGGCCGCGCTGGCGCTGGCACCGTTGCTTGGCTTTGGCGCCAATCATTATCTGACGCTATTTGCGCGCATCATGATCCTGGCCGCCGCCGCGGTTTCGCTTTCCTTCCTTGTGGGGGGCGCGGGGCTTGCCAGCCTTGGGCATGCGGCGGCGATGGGTGTTGGCGCTTATGCCGTTGCGATTCTGGATGCGCATCGGTTGACCGATATCACTATTGTGCTGCCCGTCGCGATTGCTGCCGCCGCGCTGTTTTCCCTACTGACAGGCGCGATTGCGATCCGGACCGAGGGCGTGAATTTCATCATGATCACGCTCGCCTTCGGGCAGATGGCGTTTTTCACGGCGTCGTCGCTTGCGGCCTATGGCGGTGATGATGGCTATACGCTGTATGACCGGACTGGGATCTTCGGGTCGCGGCTGATGGAAAATCGGCTTTTCTTTCATTACCTCTGCCTCGGTTTTCTGATTTTCTGCTGGGGCATTTGCGCCATGCTGCTGGCGTCCCGCTTTGGGCGCGTGTTGCGCGCGGCGCGGGAAAATCCGCTGCGCGCGCAGGCGGTGGGTTTCGCGCCTTATCCGTATCGGCTTTTGGCCTATGTCATTGCCGGCACACTCGCGGGGCTGGCGGGCGTATTGTTCGCCAATGCCACGGAATTTGTAGCACCTGCCTACATGAGCTGGCAGCGTTCCGGTGAGTTGATTTTCATGGTGATCCTGGGCGGGCTTGGGCGGCTTTCCGGCGCCATCCTTGGCGCGGTGCTGTTCGTGCTGTTGGAGACCTGGCTGCCCAGCCTGACCACGCATTGGAAAATGATCTTTGGCCCGCTGCTGATCCTGGCCGTACTGTTTATGCGCGGCGGGCTGATCGGCTTTCTGGGGGCGCGCCGTGGCTGAGGCGCTGCTCAGCGTTCAGGGCTTGCGCAAGCATTATGGCGGGCTTGCGGTGACGAATGATGTCAGCCTTGAAGTACTGCCCGGCGAAATCCATGCGCTGATCGGCCCTAATGGCGCCGGCAAGACGACGTTGATCCACCAAATCACCGGCACCGTTGCGCCTGATGCCGGGCGAGTTGTCTTTGCCGGGGCGGATGTAACGCGCTTTTCCCTACCGCGCCGCGTGCATGCGGGCCTGGCGCGCAGCTTTCAGATCACCAGCATCATCGCCGGCTTTTCGGTATTGGAGAATGTCGCTTTGGCCGCACAGGGGAAAAGCGGTTCCTCCTTTCGCTTCTTTCGTGCCGCCGCAGGGGAAGAAGCGCTGAATGAAGCCGCGCGCAATGCCTTGGCCGAGGTGGGGTTGGCAGATCGCGCGGCTATCATTGCAGGTGCGCTCAGCCATGGCGAAAAGCGCGCGCTGGAGATTGCCATCGCACTCGCCACCCAACCGCGCTTGCTGCTGCTGGATGAACCACTCGCTGGCGCGGGACCAGAGGAAACCGAAAAACTGATCACGCTGCTGCGCCGCCTTAAATCGCGCTACGCTATTCTGCTTGTAGAACATGACATGCAGGCGGTTTTCGCTTTGGCGGATCGGATTTCCGTGCTCGCCGAAGGGCGCATCATCGCAAGTGGCAGCACCGCCGAAATTCGCGCCAGCGCCGAAGTACGCGCCGCCTATCTGGGTGAAGAAGAAGTGCCATGCTGACGCTGGAAGGTGTATTCGCCGGCTATGGCGAAAGCCAAGTGCTGAACGGCATAAGCTTTGGCGTGGGCGCGGCGCAGGTGGTCACACTGCTTGGCCGCAATGGCATGGGCAAGACCACCACGGTACGCGCCATTATGGGCCTGATCCGGCCGATTGCCGGGCTTATTCGCTTCGATGGCCAGGAGATCACAGGTGCCGCCCCCTATCGCATCGCGCAGCGCGGCATAGGCCTGGTGCCGGAAGGGCGGCAGATTTTCTCGACGCTGAGCGTTGAAGAAAACCTTGTTGCCACCGCTGCCAACCGCTTGGGCGGTGCGCCGCGTTGGGATTTGCCGGCGATCTATGCGCTTTTCCCGCGCCTCGCGGAACGGCGCCGGCAATCTGGCGCGAAGCTTTCGGGTGGAGAGCAGCAAATGCTCGCGATTGGCCGCGCGCTGATGACCAATCCGCGCTTGCTGGTGCTGGATGAAGCGACCGAGGGTCTGGCACCCCTGATCCGCGCCGAAATCTGGCAGGTGATGGCGAAGCTGCGCGCCGAGGGCCAGGCGATCCTGTTGATTGACAAAAATCTGGCCGCGGTGATGCGCTTGGCCGATTGGCATGTGGTGATCGAAAAAGGCCGCGTGGTCTGGCAGGGCGATAGCGCGGCACTCGCCGCCACGCCCGAAATTCGCGATAATTATTTGCATGTCTGAAACAGGGAGCCTCAGAAAATGAGCCTGACAGCAGGTGTGACCCCAGCCGGCATGGGTGAGGGTGGAGTGGTCTGGTCCATCCTGGGCCAGACCTATAAGCCGGTGGCGCATAGTGAAAGCTGTTTCGCTTTCGACACGCTTTTCCCGCCCGGCACCTTCGTGCCGCCGCATATCCACACGAATCAGGATGAATTCATCCGCGTGCTGGAAGGGCAGTTTGATCTTTTCCTGGATGGGCAGGCCGCTACCGCCAAGGCCGGTGATTTGATCAGGCTGCCGATGGGTATTGCGCATGGCATCTTCAACAAAACTGAAGCGCCAGTGCGCGCGCTATTTTGGGTGAGCCCCGCGCGTGGGCTCTACACGCTATGCACCCGCATCCATAATGTGCCGGACCCAGCCGAAGTGGTGCGTATTGCGGCGGAGCATGAGGTGAATTTCCTGCCCCCGCCGGGCTGATTTCAGCGCTTCTTCTTGCGCGCCTTCTGTTCATCCAGGAAGGCGCGCATCATGCGTTTCGGTTCATCAGTCTTCCAGGATGCAGCGAAGGCGGTGATGCCGGCAGCGATAGCCTCGCTGATTGGGCGATCTTCCCATTGCCGGATCAGCGCCTTCTGGGCGCGAAGAGCCTCTGGCCCTGCGGCCAGCAGATTGCCGATCCAGGCTTCGATGCGTGCATCAATGCGTTCGCGATGCGCCACTTCTTCCAGTAAGCCCCAGGTAAGCGCATCGGCAGCCGAGATTGTTTCGGCCAGAAACAGCAAGCGCCTGGTGCGGCCCCAGCCGATCAGGCCGGGCAGTAACGCGGCCTCCACCACGGAAGGTATACCAACGCGCACTTCGGGCATGCCGAATTTCGCGTCCCGAACGGCGATCCGCATATCGCAAGCCGCGGCCACTTCCAGCCCGGCGCCCAAGCACCAGCCATTGATGCGCGCAATCACCGGCACGGGTAGGTCGCGAATGGCAGCGCAAATGCCATGCACGCGGCGGATAAAGGCTTCAGCTTCTGCTGGCGTTTCCAAAGCCGCCATGGCGGCGATATCAGCGCCGCCGATGAAGGCGCGTTCACCTTCGCCGGTCAGCACCGCCGCGCGCAGGTCAGGGTGCTTTGCAAGATCACGCAAAGCCACAATTGCCTCATCCAATAGTGCTGTGTTCAGCGTATTCAGCTTGGTATCATTCGCAACCGTCAGCCGCGCCACACCGCGCGCATCCACAACAACATTAAAATTTCCACTCATATTTTTTTTCCTGAAGCAAATCCGGCCATTTGCGCATAGCCGCCGGCAATGGCGGCGAGTTCTTCACGTGAGATCACATCTTCCAGCTGCGCGAAACCATCCGGGGCGCGCGCGCTGACTTCATCCACCACGCGTTCCGGCCCGCCCTTGCGATTGGCGCGCACAATCTCGGCCGTCTTCGGCAAGCGTTCCGCCGCATAGGCCGCAAGTGCTGCTTCCGGCGCCTGAGATGCCAGCAAATCCGCAAGGCACCTGGCATCCAGTACCGCTTGCGATGCGCCATTTGATCCGACCGGATACATGGGATGCGCAGCATCACCCATCAGCGTCACGCGGCCTTGCGTCCAGAAGGGTAGGGGATCGCGATCACACATTGGGTATTCCCAGAATTCTGGCGTGGAACGCACCAGCGCAGCAACGTCCAGGAAAGGAATGCGAAACCGCGCGACATGCGCGAGCACTTCATCAAGCTGGCCGGGGCGTGACCAATCTTCCCGCCGCGGAGGTGGCTTGCTCGCGTCACCAATCTGCGCGCAAACGACCCAATTGGTCAGCCGCGTTGCAGCGGAAGCACCAGCGCCGATCGGGTAGAGCACCAGCTTTTCCTTCATATCGCCGGCGACAATCATGGTGTCGCCACCTTCAAAGGCCGGCCATTCGACCGCGCCGCGCCACATCTGAATGCCATTCCAGCGAATGCCGCCATCATCCGGATGCAGCGCTGCGCGAATGACCGAATGAATGCCATCAGCGCCAATCAGCGCATCGCCGGAAAGGCTGCGCCCATCCGCCAAATGCGCCGTGACACCATGTGCGTTTTGCGTGAAATTCTGAAGCCGTGCATTGCGGAGCAAGGCGCCTGTAGGCAAGCGCGCTTCCGCTGCCCGCCACAAAACCTGGTGCAAATGGCCGCGATGGATGGAAAATTGCGGTACTTCATGCCCCGCCCAAATACCGCGCAGTTCCTGCCAAATTTCCTGGCCGAAGCGATTCAAATAGCGCAATTCGCGCGTGCGAATGCCAACGCCATCCAGCGCCGGCAGAAGATCAAGCGCGGCCAATTCGCGGATGGCATGCGGCAGCGTATTGATGCCCACACCCAGCGGCTTCACCTCCGCCGCAGCTTCAAGCACCGAGCATCCAATACCGCGCTGATGCAGCATGAGCGCCAGCGCCAAGCCCCCAACACCGCCGCCGGAAATCAGCACATGCACCGGTGCCATCATTACGCCGGCAGCGTCACGGCAATGCGGCCAACGGGCTTGCCATTGCTATCCGCGATGTCACCTTCAACCGCATCCACCAGCGCTGCCGTAGCGGCGGCATCCAGCAATCCAAGCCGGCCAAGCAATGCCGCGAAAACCCCCATCTTGGCGCGCGATGCGCCATCGGCGAGCTTCACCGCAATCCCCAAACCCTGATCCGGCACGAAGCCCACCACAAAACCCTCCGCGCCGCCTTTCAGCAGCACACGGCCATTGGTCGCGCGCACAATGCGGCTGGTTGCCTGATCCCGGCCGGAAAGATGATCCGGATATTTCGCAATAGCTGCCTGCAATCTTTCAATCGCTGTGCGCCGCGCGGGGCTTGCCACCTTGCGCGCCGCCCAACGCGCTGCTGCACCCGCCATGGCTTCCATGGAAAGCGCCAGCGCCGGCAAACCACAACCATCAAGGCCAGCCTGTAAGCCGCGCGCATCACTGCCGAGCAATTCCGACAGGATTTCCAGATAAAGCTTCTGCGTCGGATGCGCGGGATCACCATAGCCAGCGACTGGCGCGCCAAGCTTCTGCGCGACGCTCAAGAATCCGCAATGCTTGCCGGAACAATTATGATAGATGCGCGACCGGTCACCACCCGCACGATAAATCTTTGCCTGATCCGCCGCCGCGCGCGGCATATCCGGCCCACACACCAGCGCGGATTCGGAAAGCCCCATGCGTGCCAGCCAATCGCGCACCAGCGTCACCTGGAAGTCCTCGGCACTGTGCGACGCGCAGGAAAGGGCGAGGTGTTCTTCACTCAACCCCAGCGCATCCGCGGCACCGGTTTCCACCAGCGCCACCGCTTGATAGGGCTTCAGTGAGGATCGCGGAAAGGTGACGAAGGCAGGATCACCCATCGCCAGCACCTGACGCCCGTTACTGTCCATCACCACGGCGATGCCGTGATGAATGCTTTCCACCGCCGGACCGCGATGGATTTCCGCCAATTGCACGAAGGGGCTTTGCATCATCATTGCCTTGTCACAGCCACGCGGGCTTCAGAAGTCTTCCAGCACAACCTTGCCGATCATGCCGCCGCTTTCCACCAGCGCATGCGCTTGCGTCAGATTGGCCGCCGATATCTTACCCAGATTGCGTGTCATGGTGCCGCGCATGCGCCCGGCTTCGATGAGCCCCGCAACCTCATTCAGCAGCCGGTGCTGCTCAATCATGTCAGGCGTGTTGAACAGGGGCCGCGTGAACATCAGCTCCCAATGGATTGAAACCGATTTGCGCATGACATCGCGCGCATCCACCGGCGCCTGGCTTTCAATCAGCAGAATGCGGCCTTGCGGCGCCACCGCATCCACCATGGCTGCCCAATTCTTCGCGGTGGTATTGGCGGAATAGATGTAATTGGCGCCACGCAAGCCAAGCGCCTTCATCTGCGCGGCGATATCGCCGTGATGATCCACCACGTGATGCGCGCCCAGATCACGGCACCATTGCACGCTTTCCGCGCGCGAAGCAGTCGCCACCACCGTCAGCCCGGTCAGCGCGCGCGCCATCTGGATCACCATGGACCCCACACCGCCCGCGCCAGCAATCACCAGAAGGGTCTGCCCCTGCGCACCACCTTGCGGCACACCAAGGCGATCAAACAAGCCTTCCCAGGCCGTAATCGCGGTCAGTGGCACGGCGGCGGCTTCGGGGAAGGTCAGGTTCCGTGGCTTCCGCCCAACAATGCGTTCATCCACCAGGTGCAATTCGGCATTGGTGCCGGAACGATTGATCACGCCGGCGTAGAATACCTCATCGCCCGCGCGAAACAGCGTGCAATCGGGCCCAATTGCGCGCACCACGCCAGCGCCATCAAAGCCAAGGATGCGAGGTGCCTCACCGGGGTTATCGCGCTGGCGCACCTTGGTATCCACCGGGTTCACCGATACCGCGTGGATTTCCACCAGCATGTCACGCCCGCTTGGTGCGGCGGGGGCCGCGATGTCCAGATCAATCAGCGCATCCGCCTGATCAATCGGCAGGCATTTCCGGTATCCAACGGCTTTCATGGCAACCCTCGATCCTTGTTCTTCTCAACCGACACGCAGCAATGCCGGGCCTTCTTCGCGCAGCCAGGCTTCTGCCTCATCACGATGCGGGGCCAGCGCTGCCACATGCGCCCAGAAGCGCGGAGAATGGTTAAGCTCACGCAGATGGGCGACCTCATGCGCTACCACATAATCCAGCACCGCATCCGGCGCCATGACCAGCCGCCAGGAAAAGGCGAGCGTGCCATCCGGCGCGCAAGACCCCCAGCGGCTTTGCGTATCCTTCACGCGAATGGCTTTGATGGCGACACCCAGCTTATCAGCATGGATCGCGGCCAGGGGAATGATGCGCCGCTTTGCCTCACCACGTAAAAAATCGCGCAAGCGCCGAGGCAGGAATTCTGCCGCACCGGTCACGATGATGGCGCCATTCTCCAAAAAGGCACCGCCACGCCGCGATGGATCATGCAGCACGGGATGCGGCAGACCGCCCAGGGGCACCGCGGCGCCATGCGCGAGCGAAATGCTCGGCGCTAAGGCCTTGATGCGCTTCAGCACCCAGGCGGCATGCGCCGTGAGAAGCGCCAGCCCCGCGCGACGGCTGGCGCGCATTGGCAGTGTCACCACCACATCGCCGGCGCGCGGATCAATGCGCAAACTGACCGAACGAGCGCGTTCAGAACGCCGCCACCGCACCGGGCAAAGTTCTGGCGGACCCAGCAGGCCAGGGCGAAGCGGCACCATTTCCGAATCGGGCAGGGACATCACCGCACCATGCCTTCAGAAGGCTTCAATTTTCAACCGCTTGACACTCAAGCCGTTTCACGCGCGAGTGTTGGTATGCGTTTCGCCCTCAGCGCCATCCTGCCCCTTTTGCTGCTTGGCACCATTTGGGGCGCCACGCCGATTTTCGTGAAGACATTGGGCGGCATGGGCTGGCCGCCCTTGATGATCGCATTGGGCGCTTCGGGCTTCAGCACCATTACCTTGCTGGCGGTGTGTTTTGCGCGGCGCGAAATTCCGGCGCTGAAGCGGCCCTATCTGATCCATTATGGTGTTTCGGGGCTGACGGGGCTTGTGCTGTCCAATCTGTTTGGCTTCACAAGTTTGCAGCATATACCTGCGGGGTTCTTTTCCCTGCTGATCCCGCTATCCCCCATGCTGACGGTGGTTGGCGCGATGGCGCTACGGATGGAAAAAATATCCTGGCGGCGCATTGGCGGCAGTATTCTGGGCTTGGTCGGCATTGGCATTGCCATGGCGCCAGGCGCCGCTTTGCCAGACCCGGAGGCTCTCCCTTGGGCATTGCTCGCGGCCTGCACCCCGGTTTGGTATGCGGTTGCGAATATCGCCGGGGTCAAGCTCGCGCCACGCGGCGCGGCGCCCTTGGCGCTGGCGGCGGGCACCTGCGCTGCGGCAGCGCTGATGATGGCGGTGATTGCGTTCTCAACCGGGCAGATCCGTTCCGTGGATTTAGCGGGGCTGCCGATCACCATGACGCAAGGCGTGCTGCTGGCGCTGGCTTATCTGATCTATTTCCGGTCGCTCGCCACACAAGGCGGCGTGGTGACATCCCAGGTGGGTTATATCGTCACCATCACCGGCCTGATCTGGGGTTTTGCGATTTTTGGCGAGGTGCCGGGCTGGCTGACGATCCCCGCCGCGGCTTTGGTCTTTATCGGGCTTGCGATGGTGACGCTGCCCGGCAAGAAAATCACCCAATCAGGTGCTTGAGTTCCGTTTCCACGAAGGAAAGCGGCGCGGCACCGGCATTCACCACATTATGCTCAACACCGGCAGCGCGCGCATAAGCCACACCGGCAGTTAGTGAGGCCGTTGCGGTCTCACCGCCTGGCAATTCCAGAAGAAGACTGCCATCCGTCACCGGCACCACCACATAAGCCATGCCGTGGCGATGCCAGCCGGTTTCCGCGCCGGGTTCAAAATCCCAGCGCGTCACACGCACATTGGCATCATCAATCTGGATCGTCGCCACCGCTGGCGGGCGGCAGCGCAGCGGTTCCTTCACGGCGCTATTCCGCTGCCTTGGCGGGCGAAAGCCCCGGCAGAGGCAGCGCACCCGCAGCCCCCCAGGCCGCCCAAACCGCTTCCGCCTGCGCGGCATTCAGCGGCAGATGCGGCGGGCGAATGGTGCGCCAACCGGCATCACCCGTGCTGCGCGCGATAATCTCACGCAGGCCCGGAATGAGCGGCACGGAAGTCGCGGCCTTGCGCGTGGCATTCAACACGGCCTGCGCCGCATCCGCTTCCGGCCCGGTGCGCTTGGCATAGACAATGCCGCCCCAATGCGAATTGCCGTTGGAAGCCGCAGTGATGCAGCCAGCGCCACCTTCAGCGAGGATTTTTTGCAGGAATTCATCGCTGCCCGAATAAACTTCAAAACCATCCTTGGCGAAGGCCTGCACCATGGCCTGCATATTGGCGTAATCACCAGATGAATCCTTCACACCCTTGATGGTGCCGGGGAATGCCTTGATCAGGCGTTCCAGCAGCGCAAGGCTGAAAGGCACCGCCGATTGCTGCGGGAAGTGATAGAGATACACCTTCACGCCGCCGCCAATGCGGTTCAGCACTTCCGAGAAATAGGCGAACAACCCATCATCGGACGGACCCTTATAGTAGAAGGGTGGCAGCATCAGCACGCCGGGGCAGCCGGCATCGCGCGCATGCTTGGTCAGTTCCACACTATCCATCAGGCTGGCGCAGCCGGTGCCTGGCATCATGCGCGCCGCCGGAATGCCGCGCGCAATCAACCCTTCCAGAATGGCCTTGCGTTCATGCAGGCCGAAGGAATTTGCCTCACCGGTCGTGCCCAGCACGCCAAGCCCGGTGCAGCCATTGGCCAGCAACCATTTGGCATGCGCCGCCATGCGATCCAGATCGGGGGTCAGATCGGGCTTCATCGCCGTCAGCACGGCAGCGTTCACGCCGCCATAAATCGCATCCTTCATCAGGGGCATCCTTCGCAAAGCTTGAACAAAATTTGTGCGCCTTAGTCGCGCGGGGAGCGCGCCCCGTCAATCAGGCGCTTTTGTCTTCCGCGGCATCATCCCTGGCCAGCGCACGACATGATCTTCCAGCGCCCCGGCGTGGCGTTCATCAATCGCGCGCCCGCGCACGGAAACCCCCGCACGATGCACGCTCTCCGGATCGCCCGAGACCAGCGGATGCCACCAGGCTAAATCCCGCCCCTCGGCCACCATGCGATAGGCGCAGCTTGGCGGCAGCCAATCAATGGCCGCGAGTTTCTTGGGGGTGAGTTTCACGCAATCCGGCACACGCTTCTTGCGCCCGGCATAGTCAGAACATTGGCAGCTATGCAGGTCCAACAGCCGACACGCCACTTCCGTATAGGCCAGCGCATCGGTTTCCTCATCGCGCAGCTTATGCAGGCAGCAACGCCCGCAGCCATCGCATAGGCTCTCCCATTCTGCCCGAGACATCTCGGCCAGCGTCTTGCTTTTCCAGAAAGGCGTTTTGTCAGTCACGCCGTGTTGCAGATGAGAAAAAGCCCCTCAACGCCGATTGGCGGGCGGTGGCGCCAGGTTTTCCGTCTGCACACGGCCCGGCGCTGCGCTGCCCGAGGTGGCCCCACCAGATGGCGCAGGCGCGGCAGAACTACCACCACTTCCGGCCGCCCCTAGGCGCATCAGCGCGCCGCGCAGCGGATCGCTGCCGGGGTTATGCACCTCCATCGCCACCACCACACCCCGGGGGCCTACTTCGCGCCCGAAATAGGCGCGCATCTTGGCGCTATCGGCGGAAAGCAGCGCACCATCCAGGGTGATGCCGGCAAAAAGCCCGCGGGTTCTGCCAAGGGTGACAATATCCGCCCCCACCGCCGCTGTCGTCGCGCCCTGGATGCTGCGTCCAAGCGTCGCGAAAGCAACCCCCGCTTCAGCACCGAATTTGAACTGGCTGTCCAGAATCGCATTCAGCCCCTTCTGGGTCATGATCAGCGAAATCACCTGGGCGTCCTGCAAGCCTGCCTGAAACCCGAAACTGCCACCCACCAGGCTGTAAAAGGCGGGGGAGGACCAGGAACCGCCGCCATCGCGCGCGGAAAGGACGCAATCGCCAAACTCACCGCCCACAATGAAGCCGGCGCGGAAGATCCGCGGGCAGATCAAAACTGCCTTGGCATTGCGGAGCAGCGCCCGCGCATCGCCGGTATTATCCGCCGGCCCCATCATTTCCTGGAGCGTGAGTGTGGCGCGGTCCACCAATGCCTGTTCTTCGGCCTGGGCGCGGGCGCTGCCAGAAAAGCCAAACAAGGCAAGGAGCAAGGCGCTGAAAAGCATGAAAGGGCGCATGAGAAACATTTTCCAACCCATTGTTTCGTCAGATTCTATACCAAGGAGGCGAGTCAGGGGAAGGGTTTCTTAAGGGCTACGGGTCAAACCTCTGCCGGTGGTGGGGTCCAGGGTTCCTCATTGACGGACGCCACGCGCCAATCGAGCCCGTGTTTTTCAATCCGCGTCAGGGACAAGTTCTTGATGCTGAACACCAAAGCCTGATCGGGCGAAAGCCCCATGGCATGGGACAAAGCAGCGCGGATGGACCCGCCATGGGCCACAATCACAATATCCTGGCCTTCCAAAAGCGTCGCCAGGCGTTCCAGCACGGCGGCTACGCGGGCCTTCACTTCCCGAAAACTCTCCCCGCCGGGCGGGTGTTCTTCCCCGGCATGGGGCCAGAAGGGATGCGCGGGGCGGGTTAGCAGCGCGGGCAGGGCCTCATGCGGAATGCCTTGCCAATCACCGAGATGCTGTTCGGCGAAATCGGGCTCTGTCTCCAAACCCGCATCCGGATAGCCCGCTGCAAAAACCGCTGCTGCGGTTGCGCGCGTGCGGGAAAGATTGGTGACAAACCAGCGCGCCGGCTGCGGCAGCCGATGCGCCAGCCAGCGATAGGAAGCCGCTTCTTCCTGAAGTGCCAGGTCACAGAGCGCCACATCCATGCTGCCATAAAGCACCGCGCGGGCCGAGGGTTCCACCAGCGCATGCCGCACCAGAAAAAATCGCGTGGGTGTCACGCCGGCGCATCCACGGCATGGGAAATCAGATCATCCAGCGTGCAGATTTCCAAGGCCGCTACATGTGTGGCTTCGAGTAGCACGGGCGGTGCGAAGCCCGCGCGGCGCGCTTCTTCCCAACGCGCGGCACATAGGCACCAGCGGTCGCCGGCAGAAAGCCCGGCAAAGCCATATTCCGGGCGCGGCGTGGAAAGATCATTTCCCGCCGCCTTGCTGAAGTTCAGAAATTCGGCGTTGACTTCGGCACAGACCACATGCAGCCCGATATCCTCGGGGCCCGTATTGCAGCAGCCATCACGGAAAAACCCCGTCAGCGGTGCCACGGAACAGGGCAGCAAAGGCCCGCCCAGCACATTGCGCTTGCCGGCCTCGGCTGAGGCCGGCTTCAGCCAATCGAAGCTACCACTCATGCTGCGGCGCGAATGGCGGCCGCTTTCACATCCTCACCCACTGCATCGGCATAGGTGGCGAAATTCGCCTCAAACCGCGCTACCAGGTCGCGCGCCGTGCGATCATAGGCGGCCTTATCGGCCCAGGTATCGCGCGGGTTGAGCATTTCACTCGGCACGCCAGGCAGCGCCTTTGGCACCATCAGGCCGAAGAAGGGATCGCGCATGAATTCAACGCGGGCCAAGCTGCCATCAAGCGCCGCACGCAACAGGGCGCGCGTGACACCGATGGGCATGCGGTTGCCGGTGCCGTAACCGCCGCCGGTCCAGCCGGTATTCACCAGCCAGCAATCTGCGCCGTGGCGCGCCATCAAATCCGCCAGCATCCGGCCATAGACTTCCGGCCGACGCGGCAGGAAGGGTGCGCCGAAGCAGGTGGAGAAAGTTGCCTGCGGTTCCTTGCCCAGGCCCTTTTCCGTGCCGGCAACCCGCGCGGTATAGCCTGACAGGAAGTGATACATGGCCTGCGCCGGGGAAAGCTTGGCAATCGGCGGCAGCACGCCGAAGGCATCCGCGGTCAGCATCACCACATTGCGCGGCAGGCCGGCGGCGCCGCTTTCGACGATGTTCGGAATATAGGGCAGCGGATAGCAGGAACGGGTATTTTCCGTGAGCTTGCCATCATTCAGGTCAAGCCGGCCGGCTTCATCGGCGATCACATTTTCCAAAACGGTGCCAAAGCGATGCGACGCATCCCAGATTTGCGGCTCGGCCTCACGGCTCAGTTTAATCACCTTGGCATAGCAGCCGCCTTCGAAATTGAAGACGCCAGCATCTGACCAGCCATGTTCATCATCACCGATCAAATTGCGTTCGGGATCAGATGACAGCGTAGTCTTGCCCGTACCGGACAGGCCAAAGAACAGCGCGACATCGCCCTTGTCGCCGACATTGGCGCTGCAATGCATGGGCAGCACGCCCTTGGCGGGCAGCAGCCAATTCATGACAGTGAAAATGCTTTTCTTGATTTCCCCGGCATAAGAAGTGCCGGCGATCACAATGGTTTTTGCGGCGAAGGAAAGCGCGATCACGGTTTCAGACCGGCAGCCATCGCGCGCCGGGTCCGCCTGGAATTCCGGCGCATGCAGAATGGTGAAATCGGGCTGAAACCCCGCCAATTCGGCTGGCGCCGGGCGGATGAACATATTGCGCGCGAACAGCGCATGCCAGGCATTGGTGGTGACCAAGCGCACGCGCACACGATGCGCGGGATCGGCCCCGGCATAAAGGTCCTGCGTGAAAAGCTCGGGCTTGGCGCCCAGCCAGCCGCGCACACGGGCAGCAAGGTCAGAAAAGCGTTCCGGCGCCATGGGCTGATTGATCTTGCCCCACCAGATATCGGCGCGCACATCGGGGTCTTCGACCACGAATTTATCCTGCACGGAACGTCCAGTATGGGTGCCGGTCACGGCAATAAAGGCGCCATCGGCGGAAAGCCGGCCTTCATTGCGGCGTAGAGCCTGCGCAATCAGCGCCGGCGGGGTGAGATTCGCGTGAATGGTTTCAGCCCCGGTCACGCCAGTACCGGCCAAAGCTACTGCAGCAACATTCATTTAAAGGACACCCCTCCAACCAACCTTAGATAACGCCGCTCCGGCGGCTTACGCGCGCTCTATCGGGGCTGGTCGCGGCAGAATTGCGGCAGGTTCAGGGGGCAACAAGGGCCGCCCGCCCCTCCCGCGCTGCGCGAATCAGCGCCATACGCACGGCATCCGCATCGCCCAACGGGGCGGGGAAGGCAAGACGGCGGGATGCCTCGCCATCCGAAATATCGCAGCCATCGGGGTCCACCGTCACCAGGCGCCAGGGGCCGGGGGCGCCGCCCAATAGCCCGGTCGCAATCGCCGCCACCGCATCGGGGTGGTCTTCATTCACATGGGCGATGATCTCGGCTTCCGCCGCCGCCACGGCCGCAACGGCGGCTTCATCGGGCGCCAGCGCGCTGGCCTTGAGCCTTACCGCCCGGGCAAAGCCCCCCACCAGCAAGGCGCCGCCGATCGTCACGCGCCAGAGCGCGAAATCGCCAAAATCCGCGTAGAGCGCGGCATAGGGATGCACGGCAAGCCAGCGCGCCTTGAGTGCTGCCACCTGATCCGCCGGCACAAGCTCGGCGATCCCGGTCACCGTCACGCGGGGCGCGGTTTGTGGGTTGGGGCCGGTCGGCGCACCCGTTATCAGCAGGGCGCAGCGCGGATCGGCCTGCAAATGGCGTGTGTGTTCGGACAGCGAGGATAGCAGCATCAGCGGCGAAAGATCCGGCGCGCTGGCCGGCGTGACCAGGCTCGCGAAGGGCTGGCCAGCCTGGCCGGTCGCGAGGCTCGCCGCCCGCCCCGCGCGGATCAGCCGCCGCGCTTCCAATATGGCATCATACTGTTCCATCGCCCTTCTCCGGCCCGGCTCCTGCCACAATTGGCTCGCATTATAATCACTGTCGCGGCAAAAGAATGACACCGCCGCGTCAGAGGTACACAGCAATGCCGCAAACCATCGCCCTTGTGGATGATGACCGCAATATCCTCACTTCCGTTTCCATGACC
>CAIYMY010000172.1 GCA_903927465.1 uncultured Rhodospirillales bacterium
AACTTGGGCCAAGACCAACATGGCGCCCTTGCGTGGCTGGGCGCCCGTTGGTCAACGGCTTCATCACAAGGTTCCCTACGGTCACTGGAAAACCATGACCTTCATCGCGGCATTGCGCTATGATCGGATCGACGCGCCCTTCGTCTTCGATCAGCCGATCAATGCCGCCAGCTTTACCGCTTGGGTTGAGCAACAGCTTTGCCCCACACTTGCGACGGGAGACATCGTTATTCTCGATAACCTATCCAGCCACAAAGTAACCGCTGTCTGGCCCCCACCTTGCGCCCGAGCTGATTGATCGTGCCCTTTGCGCCGTTGACGTGAGCTGGAGGCGCATGTGGTGGATGATGTTGTGACTGAGAGCACTCGAAAGAGCGCTCCTTCGAGTAGTCGGCGATCGGTGGTGGAGGTTGTGACGCGCGGCGAGCCTCGGCGGCGTTGGTCTGATGAGGAGCGTGCCCATATTTTGGCTGAGGCGATGGCGCCTGGTGCCATTGCTTCGCATGTTGCCCGCCGCTTTGGTGTCAGCACGGGGCAGCTTTATACATGGCGCAAGGCGATGCTGCTGCGGTCTACGCCGCTTGGCGTAACGCCAGCATTGGCCAAGGCGGATTTTGCCGAGGTACCGCTTTCGGCGCCGAACTCAAAGCCATCCACGCCATCGCCAATACCCCAGACTGGTATGATGGAAATTACGCTACCCGGCGGTGCATTGATCCGGGTGGACGCGGCGGTGGATGGCGCGGCCTTGGGACGCGTTCTTGCGGCCCTTGCTGGTCGATGATTGGCCCTGCGGCGCTGGTGCAGCAGGCGTTTGGTCAGGATCCGTTTTGCGGCGCGGTTTATCTGTTTCGCGGCAAGCGCGGTCGGCTCATCAAATGCGTCTGGCATGACGGTCAGGGTCTCTGCCTTTTTGCCAAGCGCCTTGAACGCGGCCATTTTCTCTGGCCGATGACGAACACTGGCACAGTGATGCTCTCAGCGGCGCAGGCTTCGATGCTGCTGGAGGGTATTGATTGGCGAACACCGCAGCGCACCTGGCGGCCAAGCGCGATATGATGCGATAAATATTCGAGTAAATACGGGCAAATCTATTGACGCGACGCGGCCTGATCAGCGACGATTCTCCCATGCCCGATCACCCCGCCGACACTGCGGATCAGCCTGAGGATGTCGCGACATTGCGCGCAGCCCTGCTGGCGGCGGAGGCCCGGATTGCGGCACTGGAACAGATTATCCATTCATTTAAGCGTGCCCGCTTTGGGCAAAGCGCCGAACGGATTGATGCCGCGCAATTGGCGCTGACACTTGGCCAGGACCCTCCGCCGTCACCCGCGAATGATCCAGCCGTTGCCAATGCGCCAACAGCGCCCGCCGCACAACCGCGTCAGCGCAATCGCGGCGCCCTGCCCGCGCATCTTGAGCGGGTGGAGCATGTGCTGGACCTTGCGGATAAGGGCTGCCCCTGCTGCAGGCGGCAGATGCATCGCATTGGTGAGGATCGTACGGAACGGCTGGATGTGGTGCCAGCACAACTCCGCGTGCGCGTGACCATTCGCCCGCGTTACGCATGCCGCGGTTGCACGGATGGCGTGCATCAACGCCGTGCGCCTGATCACGCCATTCCCGGCGGCCTGCCGACTGAGGCATTGCTTGCGCATGTGCTGATGGCGAAATATGGCGATGGCCTGCCGCTTTATCGTCAGGCCGCGATGCTAAGTCGGCAGGGGATTGCGCTTGACCGCTCAACCCTCTGCGACTGGATTGCCAAGGGCTGCTGGTGGCTACGGCCAATGCACGCGCTTGTTCTGGCCCATATCATGCGTCAGGGGCGTGTATTTGCCGATGATACGCCGCTGCCGACATTGGAGTATTTTCAAGCCAAGCGGAACGCTTGGCGACTCGGAAAATACGACCAAACAATGAATGGGAGCATGTTGGCCACGCCCATGCGTGGCAGACATGCTCTGGAACGCGGGCGACGACGAACACGTATTGGCCGATTATGGGCCTATGCGGTTGATGATCGCCCATGGCAGGGCGGCACTCTGCCTGCGGTGGCCTATGTCTATTCCAGCAATCGCCGCGCGGAACATCCTGGCGCGCATCTGGCGGGTTTTCGCGGTGTGCTGCAGGTGGATGGATATGGGGGGTTCAAGGCGTTGCGGCGCGATCGTGATGATGGCGAAGTCGTGCTGGCCTTTTGCTGGGCGCATTTGCGCAGGCGGTTTTTTGACATCCACGCCGCGACGCAATCGCCCATCGCCGCCGAGGCGCTGCTGCGCATTGCTGCACTCTACGCCATTGAGGCAGGCATTCGTGGCCGCGCGGCGGAGCAACGCCTTGCCATGCGCCAGGCTCAAAGCGCGCCGCTGGTCGCTGAGCTTGAGGCTTGGCTGCACGCGCAACTGAACCGGCTAAGCCGCGGCAGCAAGCTGGCTGAGGCCATCCGTTATGGGCTGCGCCATTGGCAGGGCCTCATTGAATTCCTGAGTGATGGCCGGTTGGAGATGGATACCAACACGGTCGAGCGTGAAATCAGGCCGGTGGCAGTAACCCGTAAGGCAGCGCTATTCGCAGGCAGTGAGGGTGGCGGTGAGAATTGGGCCATCGCCACCACGTTGATCCGCACGGCGATCCTGAATGGTGTTGATCCTCAAGCTTGGCTGACCGATGTGCTGGAACAGATGGTGAGCGGCAAGGTGAGCAGCCGCAGTCTTGCATCGCTGCTGCCCTGGGCCTGGCGCGATGCCAAGCGTGCTGAACTTGCTGCATGAGCGGACGCCGCCGCGTAGGCGCGCTTGCGCTGGATGATCTGGATGATTGGCTTGCCGCGCAGCCTGATATTGCGCGTCGCAACTGGAGTGTTTCGGCTATTGATGGTTTCTGCGCTGCCCTTGCCGCCGGGCCTGAGCGCATCAGTGCCGAGGCTTGGCTGCGCGTAATCTTTGGTCCGGGCCTGCCCACCACGCCGAAGGGTCTTGGTGCCGTACAGGCAGTGCTGGACCATCATCATGCGATCGACCATAGGCTGCGCCTAGATGATGGCAGCCGCTGGCGGCCGATTTACATGCGTACCGATGATGGCACCGTGCTGGCGCAGCCATGGGCTGCGGGTTTCATGTTCGCCGTCAAGCGCTGGCCAGAGGCTTGGCGCCCAATGTTCGAACGCGGCCATTCCCAGAAGCTGCTGATGCCCATCATCACCTGTGAGGTGCCAGACCAGGTGGATGCATTGCTGGCTGGAAAGCCGCGCGCCATACGCGAACTCATCGACCAAGCCTATCACCACATCCATGACGCCGTACGCGCCATCAGGGAATATTGGATACAGGATAAGTATCCAGCAAAGGCTACAGAATAGGACGACAACTCACGTCAAGCAGAAAAGCCAGTGGGCCGCAGACAACGATTACCCTTGTGATGAAGCCGTTGACCAACGGGCGCCCAGCCACGCAAGGGCGCCATGTTGGTCTTGGCCCAAGTTTCATCAACAAAAACGAGGCGCCTGGGATCAGGCCGTGCCTGATACTTTTTCCACTGTTCACGCCGCCTGG
>CAIYMY010000173.1 GCA_903927465.1 uncultured Rhodospirillales bacterium
TAGGAACGATGCGGCGCGCGCTCCGGCCCCATGGTGGTGTGCCGGCTCGGCAGTTTTGATTTGTCCCATTTCGTCATCGTCAGTTTCCTCCTGCAAAATTGACCTACGCCATCATCCGATTGCGTATAGAAAACCCACACTAATCGCGAGCCCGATCAGGGCCGCGATGAATTGCGCCACCGCGCGGCTCAGCGGGGCACCACCCAAATTCAGCCGCGCCAAGCCATTGGTTAGCACCATCGTCACGCCCACAAATAGCGTGATGGCCGCGAATAGGTTGAGCGTGCTGCCTTCAAACATGCCCTACCCAGCAATTCGCGCCAAAGCGGCATCAAGCCGTGCGATTTCCGCCTGCCAGGCAGCGAGCCTTTCGCGGTTTTCCTCCACGATCTCAAGGGGTGCGCGAGAGACAAACGCCTCACTGCCAAGCTTGGCTTCAACCTTTTGCACTTCGCCTTCAATGCGCGTGCGTTCCTTGGCAAGGCGGGCGCGTTCCGCGGCGAAGTCAATAACATCGGCCAAGGGCAGCATCAGCGTGATTTCATCCAGCACGGCCTGAACAACGCCCTTGGGTGGGTCACCGCTCAAAGCGCGGATTTCGCTTGCGCGGCCCATGCGATGGATGGCATCGGCCCAGCGTTCGGCGCGCGCCAGGCTTTCCGGCCGGGCACCCGCCATCAACAGCGGCACGGTGATGGAAGGGGCGACATTCATCTCGGACCGCACGGTGCGCATTTCAGAAATCAACCGCACCACCCAATCCAATTCCGCGCGCGCTTCTGCTGCATCGGCAACCTGCATGGCTTCCGGCCAGGGGCTGCGGATCAGGCTACCCTCAGCGCCATAGCCCATGCGGTACCACAGCTCCTCCGTGATGAAGGGCATCACCGGGTGTAGCATGCGGAGAATCACGCCCAGCACATGCGCGGCGGTGGCCTTCACCTCATCCTTGTCGGCACCATCCGGGCCATTCAGCACGGGCTTGGCGAATTCCAGGAACCAGTCGCAGAAATCATTCCAGGCGAAGCGATAACAAGCCTTCGCATAATCATCGAAGCGGAAGCCTTCCAAGGCTGTATTGGCTTCGGCCAGCGCCGTATTGCTCACATCCAAAATCCAGCGCGAAAGTGGCAGCCGCGCAGAGGCGGGATGGAACCCGGCCACCGGCGCAATGCCGTTCATTTCGCAAAACCGCGCCGCATTCCAGATTTTCGTGCCGAAGGACCGATAGCTTTCCACCCTTTGCCGGCCAAGTTTGATATCTCGCCCCGGGCTTGCCAGGGCGCAGAGCGTGAAGCGCATCGCATCCGCGCCATAGGCATCCAGCAATTCCAGGGGATCTATGCCGTTGCCGCGCGATTTGGACATTTTCTGCCCTTTTTCATCGCGCACCAAGCCATGGATGCAAATGGTCTTGAAGGGAACCCGCCCATCCATGAAATGAATGCCCATCATCATCATCCGGGCGACCCAGAAGAAGATGATATCCGATCCCGTGACCAACACATCGCCGGGATAGTATTTCTGAAGCTCCGGCGTTTTCTTCGGCCAGCCAATCGTGGAAAAAGGCCAAAGCGCGCTGGAAAACCAGGTATCCAGCACATCCTCATCGCGCGTCAGCGTCACGGCTGCGCCGTATTTCGCGCGTGCTGCTGCCTCAGCTTCTTCTTCGGTATGGGCAACGAAAACCTCGCCATCCGGCGCATACCAGGCGGGGATCTGGTGGCCCCACCAAAGCTGGCGGGAAATGCACCAAGGCTGAATATCGCGCATCCAGGCAAAGAAAGTATTTTCGAATTGCTTGGGCGCAAACACGGTCTGGCCGGATTCCACGGCGCGAATGGCCGGCCCCGCCAGCGTTTTCGCATCCACATACCATTGGATGGTGAGGCGCGGTTCAATCGGCACGCCAGAACGTTCACTATGCGGGACCATATGCGTATGGGGTTCGATCTTCTCGACCAGCTCCAATTCCTCAAGCCGCGCCACAATCGCCTTGCGGGCCGCGAAGCGATCCTGCCCCGTAAGCCCGCGCACAAATTCGTGATCGGCTATGCCATCTGCGGCAGCGAAATGCGTGCTGATTTCTTCCAGCATCACGCGCCCTTCGGCATCCAACACGGATGGCATGGGCAGGCCATGGCGCCGCCCGACCTCAAAATCATTGAAGTCATGCGCTGGCGTCATCTTGACGGCGCCCGATCCCTTTTCCGGATCGGAATACTCATCCGCCACCACCGGAATGGCGTGGCCCAGCAGCGGCAGGATCACGCGCTTGCCGATCAAATCCTTGAAGCGTGGATCATCGGGATGCACGGCAACAGCCGTATCACCCAGCATGGTCTCTGGCCGCGTTGTCGCCACCACCAGGAAGCGCCCCGGCACGCCTTCCACCGGGTAGCGCAAATACCACAGGCTGCCCTTCACTTCCTTGCTTTCGACTTCCAGATCGGAAATCGCGGTCAGGAATTTTGGGTCCCAATTCACCAATCGCTTGTCACGATAGATGAGGCCTTGGGCGTGCAGCGTCACGAATACTTCGCGCACTGCTGTCGAAAGCCCCTCATCCATCGTGAAGCGTTCACGTGGCCAATCGAGCGATGCACCAAGCCGGCGCAATTGCCGCGTAATGGTGCCGCCCGATTCCGCCTTCCATTCCCAAACGCGCTTCAAGAAAGCCTCGCGCCCCATGCTGCGGCGGTCTGGCTGCTTCTGTTCGGCCAGCAGGCGTTCCACGACGATCTGCGTCGCAATGCCGGCATGGTCGGTGCCGGGCTGCCACAGCGCATCGCGCCCCTGCATGCGCCGCCAGCGGATCAGCACATCCTGCAAGGTATTATCCAGCGCATGGCCGATATGCAGGCTGCCCGTCACATTCGGCGGCGGGATCATGATGGTGAAGGGGTCCGCCGGGCTTTCCGGACGGGCGGAAAATGCGCCTGACGCTTCCCAGCCTTCATAGAGGCGGGGTTCAATCGCAGCGGGGTCAAAAACCTTGTCGAGCATGCTGCTTCCCTTCCCCGCCCCAGGGCGTTACGTCAAGGGCAGGCGCGTGTTCTGGGTCAAAGCGCGCTGCAAAACATCAAAGCTTCGGGAAGCCGCCATGTTCCATCGCCGCGCCGTGATCGCCAGCCTATCAGGGCTTTGCCTTGCCGCGCCGGCCCTTGCCCAGGCGCCCGCTTGGCCGAATGGGCCAATCCGCATCATCGCCCCCTTTCCGCCGGGCGGCAGCGTGGACACCATTACGCGCTTGCTCCAGCCGCGGCTTGCGGCAGAACTCGGCGTGCCGGTGGTGGTGGAAAACCGCCCCGGTGCTTCGGGCGCTTTGGGCACTCAGGCGGCGGCGCGTGCGACAGCCGATGGCAATAGCTGGGTCATGGTATTCGATACCCACGCGGTGAACCCCTTTCTGATCCCCAATCTTGGGTTTGATACGGAACGGGATTTCGCGCCGATCATGCTGATTGGCACCGCGCCCATGATCATCACGACGCATAATTCTCGCCCATGGCAGAATCTGCGGGAAGTGATCGCGGCCGCCAAGGAAAAGCCCGATACGCTCACTTATGGGTCCATCGGCAATGGCAGTCTTTCGCATCTGACCATGACACTGATGCAAAAGGCCGGCGATTTCCGGGTGGTGCATGTGCCCTATCGCGGCGGGGGCCCGATGAGTGCCGCAGCGGCCGCCGGCGAATTGGACATGCCCATGGCGACCAATGCGGGTCTTGGTGGTCAGGTGAGGCGCACGCTGCGCCCGCTTGCGCAAACCGGGGCCAAGCGTTCGGCGCTATTTCCTGATTTGCCGACGGTGGCGGAACAGGGCCTGCCCGGGATTGATGCGCTTGCCTGGTGGGGGCTGCTGGCGCCGGCGCGGGTGCCTGAGGCGATCCAGCACCGCTTTCACGCTTCTCTTGCAAAAGCCTTAGCGGAGCCAGGATTGCGCGCGCGGCTGACCGGGCCTTTGGGTATTGATGTGGTTGGTTCAACGCCCGAGGAATTCAGCGCATTCTTCAAGGCACAAATGGCACTGTGGGGGCGTGTGGTGCAGGAAAACAATATTCGGTCTGATTAGGTCGCCTGCATCACGGCAAAGCGCGATTGACGACCTTTTCGATTTCGGCACGCACAAGGCGTTCCACTAATGGCGGCAGGTGGGTATCAAGCCAATCCTTCAGGATCGGGCGAATTTCTTCCCGCACCACATCCTCAATGCTTGGCCCACCACGATAAACCGGCGACCCGCGCTCAGAACTGACTGCGCGCATCAATGACCCCATCGAGGCTGCCGCCGCTGCTGCTGCTGCCGGGGCGATCAGGCCCGAGGCGTCATCCATGCCCAGCCCCATACGCGGCGGTGCTGCGGGGGGAAGGTTCGGGGGCGTGACCAACATGTCCGAGGTCAATTCAACGGGCTCAGGCCCCGAAGGTGCCCTTGGCGGCGGCGCAATAACCGGCGCCGGGGCAATGGGTGGCGGTGGCGTCGCAAAGGCCTCAGGCTCGGGTTCGGCCTCATGCTCGGGCTTGACGGGTTCCGCCACGTCAGTGGCCTCGGCCGCAGCCTCATCTTCATTCAGGATGCGGCGAATCGACGCCAGAATGTCATCCATGGATTGATCCTGCCCCCCGGCGGGGGGTGGGGCGGTGCCGCTCATCGTGTTCCTCTCGGGGGCGTCTGTGGCGCCGTGGGAGTAATCGCGGCTGCTGGGCGGGCCGCAACATCACTGTAATCGCCAGTTCCAACCCAAAGGTTACGAACCGCCTGATGATAAGCCTTCGGGTCGTAAAGCTGAACAGGCAGCCCAAGATCCTGCGCCGTGAGGCGACCAATCGTGGCGGTCAGCGCGTAGGAAGCATCGACCAACTTGGCCAGCGCCTGCACCAGGCTGACACGGGCATTGAGCAATTCCTGTTCGGCGTTCAGCACATCAAGCGTGGTGCGGCTGCCCACAACGGCTTCCCGCTGCACGCCATCAAGCGCGATTTCCTGGGCCCTGATCTGGGCGCGGACACTTTCCACCTGGGCGCGGGCGGTACGCAACGTTTCCCAAGCCTGCGCCGCCTGCTGGCCGGCGACCCGCCGCGCGTCTTCCACCAATTGGCGCTGCTGTTGCGCCTGCTGGCGCGCCTGGCGCACCGCTGCATGTTCAGCACCGCCCTGATAGAGCGGCACGGAAAGATTGGCGGTGACTTGCGAACCGGTCTGGCGTGAGCCACGATCCGTGCTTCCATCCAGCCTGAAAGTCTGACCTTGGACGCCAATGGAAGGCAGCAGCGCGCCGAATTGCAGGTCGATATTTTCGATCGCCGCCGCTTCGTCGAACATGGCGGCAATGACATTTGGGTTATTGGTGCCGGCCTTTTGCACCGCTTCCTGCGCGGAACGCACGGGCGGGATCAGCGGTTGCGGAGGGGAAACCCGATTAGGCGCCATGCCGATCAGGCGCTGAAACACCGCGCGAGCGGATTCCCGATTGCCATCCGCCTGTTCCAACGCAGCCCTTGCACCAGCTAGGCGCGATTCAGCCTGCGCCACATCGGTGCGCGTGATTTCACCAACACGAAAGCGTTCATTAGTGGCCTGCAATTGCCGCATGAGCACCTGAACATTATTCGTGTTCAGGCGCACAACTTCAGAATCCCGGATCACCGAGACATAGGACGCAACGGAATCGAGCAATACCTGCTGTTCTGTCGCGATGAGGCGCGATCGCTGGGCGTAAATCTGGTTTTCGGCCCGCCTGGTGCCTGCAACAGTCCGACCACCACGATAGATTGGCTGAGTGATCGCCCCAGTCATGGTGGCTGTGTTGCGCTCACTTTCCGCAAAGTTCGAAAAGGGGCCGGCGGCGCCGTCGACCCGCCGCCGCAAAGACGTATCTGTATAGCCGCCCGCGCCAGAGAAGGTGACGCTTGGCCGCCATCCAGCCAGGGCCTGGGGCAGATTTTCATCAACGGCCCGCAGCTGCGCCCGCGCGGCAAGAAGCGCAGGATTATTTGCGTAAGCCGCCGCCAGGGCTTCCTGAAGGGTTTGCGCGCGCGTAGAGGCGAGCGGCGCCATTGCCAACGCCGCAGATAAAAAAAGCGATGCACGGAAACTTTTCATCAAGTGCAACCCCCAAGCCCCGGTGCACATACCTGGGCGACCCCCACTCCGAAACCTCCAGAGTGGCTCTTTTGTGAGGTTACAGCATGCTCATGCGGTTGCGCCAGCCCATGAGTGAATACAACCGAAGCGCGTCTAAAATGCGAAGCTCGGCTTGGGCTGAAAAGCAGGCAGTGGCGCGGCATGGGCCTCAAACGCGGTGCGCGGCGTGAAGCTGCCGCCAATATGGCGCACCAACGTGGCCCGTGCCGGCGGCCCCCCCGCCGTGACCAATGCGACCAGCCGGCCGCCTTCAGCCAGCAGCGTTTCTATGGGGCGCGGAATGGCAGCAACACCGCCTTCAATGATGATCACGTCGAAAGGGCCAAGCCCCGCTGGCGGCTGGGCTGGGTCCTCGCGCAGCAGCCGGACAGAAGCTTCGGGCAGGCAGCGCGCCAAGCCAGTCTGCGCCAGGCCAAGCAGCACCGGGTCATTTTCAAGCGCGGTCACGGTGGCGCCCATGGCTGCGAGAACAGCCGCGCCATAACCACAGCCCGCGCCCAGCAAAAGCGTCCGGTCCCCGCGGCGGAGTTCGGCCAGTTGGAAAAGCCGTGCCATCACCATTGGTTGCATCAGGAAACGCCCGCCCGGGAGGGGCACATCCGCATCCGCATAGGCGCGCGGGGCAAGATCGGACGGGATGAAAGCTTCTCGCGCCAAGTCGCCAAAAGCCGAGAGGATCCGCGGATCCTGCACCTGGTTCGGCCTCAATTGGCCATCCACCATGAAACGTCTGGCGCGCGCGAAATCCATCATGCCGTTCCTTCAACTCTCGTAGCGGCCTTTATAGGTCCGTGAGCGCCTGGGCGCCAAGGTGGCGCTTGACCAGGAACGGTCGTGGCCCGATAGAGACGGCGTGAGGTCCGGTGGCCGAGTGGTCAGGCAAGGGTCTGCAAAACCCTCTACAGCGGTTCGATTCCGCTCCGGACCTCCATGACGTGCTGCGGCGCGATGTCCTGGGGCTTTGACAAGCTGCACGACGCTGCTATTACGCCGCGCGGCTCCTGATCCCCGATAGCTCAGCTGGTAGAGCGCGGGACTGTTAATCCCTAGGTCGTTGGTTCGAGTCCAACTCGGGGAGCCAGAGTGTAATTCAAGGCATGTCACCCAAGGGCGCGAGGCGCCCTTTTTTCTTGCCCATTTCCGCGGAAATAATTTCAAAAGATACCTGGGCGCCTTGCTGCTACGGGTGCCGTTGGCAACGCCCACCGCGCATTACTTCGGTGCTTCTTCGGTTCAAATTCGCTTATCGAGCACGCACTAGGCCCGTGTTTAGTCTCATTTTCCGAACTGCCAAATTATTCCACTTGGCTTGACAATGCTTCAAGCCCTCAAAAAAACCGGTCCATTGCGTCGTCACACACAAACAAAATGATGCGCGGCATGATTGATCAAAGGCCCGTAATCAAGACCCTATATTTCCTCACGCAACGCCCGCTTCTGTCCTTACGCCGCAGCACCTTCCGCGGCCTGCACTTCCAAAACGGCCATCGTACCAACTGCGGCGTTGAGCTCAGACTGCGTGCAAAGCCCCAGAATCACGGGATCACGCGGCTTGATATTCGCGCTGTTCCAATGGGTCTTGTCGCGCACCTTGCCGATGGTTTCCTTGGTGGTGCCAAGCAGCTTCACAATGGTGGCTTCCGGCACCTGCGGGAAATTGCGGAGCAGCCAGACAATCGCATCCGGACGGTCGTTGCGCTTGGAAACCGGGGTATAACGCCCGCCCCTGGCCTTGGATTTTGGCAAATGGCTGACGGCGCGAACCAATTGCAGCCGCGCTTCGCCATCTGCCTCACAGCGTTGAATTTCCTCGCGCGTCAATTGACTATTCATTACCGGATCGTAGCCGATGATCCCTTGGGCCACTTCGCCATCGGCGATGGCCTGGATTTCAAGCGGATGCATGCCGACGAATTCGGCGATCTGGTCAAAAGTGAGCGCGGTCTTATCAATTAGCCACACGGCGGTGGCCTTGGGCATCAATGGCTGGTTCATGGCATAACCTCAAGGGGCGGGCGGGCGAGAGCAACCCCCGCCTTGTTGCGGTTCCTATAGAGAGAGGCGCGCCCAGGGTCAAAACCTGCCCGCGCCCAGAAGGAGAAAAAATGGCCCCGATCGAGGAAGAAGAACGCCCCCGGCGCGCGCCGCGCTTTCAACCCATGGTCTTTGACGGCTGGGATGTGGCGCAACTCAGGGAATATATCGAGGCTTTGCAGACCGAAATCAGCCGGGCCGAGGCAGCGATTGGCGCACGCGATGCGCAGCGTAACGCGGCGGAGGCTTTTTTCAGGAAGGGGTGAGGAAGGGTAGGTTCACGATTTGT
Source organism: uncultured Rhodospirillales bacterium (assembly GCA_903927465.1). GTDB lineage: Bacteria > Pseudomonadota > Alphaproteobacteria > Acetobacterales > Acetobacteraceae > Neoroseomonas. Next base: position 8,472 of record CAIYMY010000173.1, read on the forward strand.
TTTTTTAAACCCCCTATTACTTTTCGGTCACGCCCGGCCAATAAGTCAAGCTGATTCTGCCGTGGTTTCCCTACCGACTCCCATCGTGTAGGCTCACTATTCGCGTGATCTGGCGGCCAGATAAGCCGTGGTTTCCCTACCGACTCCCATCGTGTAGGCTAGCCGTCCGTGTGGTGTCATCCACGCCTGGGCCGTGGTTTCCCTACCGACTCCCATCGTGTAGGCTGGGGGGCAGCATCACGCAGGCAGCAGCCTCGCCGTGGTTTCCCTACCGACTCCCATCGTGTAGGCTCAAAACCGGCTTGCCTTGTAATCCTGAATAGCCGTGGTTTCCCTACCGACTCCCATCGTGTAGGCTTGGCGTGCCTTTTGTCTCTTTCTCCGGTAAGCCGTGGTTTCCCTACCGACTCCCATCGTGTAGGCTCCCTCGGCGGTAAAATACTGAAATTGCTCTGATTTTCGTCCATTCTTTGGCGGAAATCAGAGCAAAACCATCTGTTTAGCGCCGGGTTTTTCACTGTTTTTCGCTGTCCCCAATAGCAAACGCATCCTGTCATATTGTCGGTCCGTCACCTGAAGCGCCCGGATACTGCCCTTGGAAGGCAGGTTGCCCGTCACGCGCTGCATATGTTTTTCCACAGCCTCCTCCCCCCGGCACACCCGCGCATAGACGGAAAACTGCAACATCATATACCCATCATCCTTCAGGAAGTTGCGAAACCGCGTCGCCACCCGCCGTTCCGGCTTGGTGCCCACGGGCAGATCGAAGAATACGAAAAGCCACAAGATCCGCACCTCCTCCGCGCGCATCGGACAAAACTCAGGTCATTAGGCGCGGCAGCAACAAGGCTTCTACCCGCCTTTCTTCCATCGCGCGGGCCAAGGACGCCGCCAGGCGTTCCGCCGCGACCAGCAAGGTCACTTCATCTTCGCCCATGGCGGCATTTTCCATCATGGCGCCGGCCATGGCTTGCCGATCTTCCAGGCTCATTGCCCGCGCTTCATCCAGCCCGCCCAGGTGTCGCCAAACCAGCAGGTCAATGAAGGGGCGGAAGGGTTCCAGCATGTCATCAGCCAAATTAAACGCATTTGTCACGCTGGCATGGTGAATGCCAAAGGATGGCAAGAACCCCATGCCTACCAGCGCGCGCGCCACACAGGCCCGCAGTACCGCATAGCCGTAATTCAGCAGTGCATTCCGCAAATCCGCTTCATCTTCCCGCCTGAAATTGGACCATAGCCGGGACCAATAGGCGCGAGCGGCACGGGCTTCCACATTTTCTGGATCACCTGAACCCACCAGCCGCGCCATGGCGGCAAGCGGGCCGGAATCCGCCCGCCCCAACACCTTCAGGACAGCGCCTTGATTTTCGATCTTGGTGCGCACCACGGTCTGCCACAAGCGCTTGCGGAAGGGTTCGGTCTGGTCCACCTGCAAGCGCGCCATGCCGCCTTGGCGAAAATGCCGGTGAAAAGGCAGCATGACCCCTGAAGGCAAATGCTTGGGGTCCGTGATGATCACGGCCACCCCCGCTTCCATGCAGGCGGTCAGCAGCGGCACAGAAAGGCTCGCCTGCGGTGTATCAATCACCATGTAGGCGATATCTTCCAAAGGCAGCCGAATTTCCCCATCATCCCGCCCGATCAGGATTTGGCCATCCGCCAGCGCCAGCCGCGCTGGCTGGGTCAGGTGCAGACCGCGCCATGCCATGTGCGTGTCTCCTTGGGCACAGCATGGCGATTACCAAGCCGGTCTATGCGGAATTTTTCAAAGCGCTTGAGGCCAAGGACCCCGATACTTCGCGTAATATTCTTGGTGGAATGATGAGCGCTAATGGCGATATTAGCGTTTGCTCGATCCATGCCCATGAAATAACCATCAATAATGGTGCCGTCGCGCTTTTCCACTTCCAGGAAAGTACGCGGGCCAATGCTGAAAATGAACTCATGCTCCGCCGTGATTTCGGGCCAATTCTCTTCAGCAGTGGCCCCGCGCGCCGCCCTATTCGGTGGTGCAGGCCATTCCTTTTCATCCGCCACCTGATGCGGATAAATCGGTACCAGGAAAAATTCGAAGGCGCCGCGCTTATTGGCTTTGCGGAAGACATCCACCCGCACCATTTCGCCCCGTTCCGCATTGCCGCCACGCACCGCAACAGCGGGCTTGTCAGTGGTGATCAGCCGGATTTTCCGGATCGGGTCCCCTTTCGGCGAAAGCGGTGGTGTGCTTTTCGGCTTAATAGCCTCAATCCAGGCGCGCAGTGCTGCAATTAACGCCGCATTGCGATCCGGGTCCTTTACCCTATCCAAATCCTTGAGCGTCAGCTTATCCACCGCCTTGCGTTCATAAATCACCAGCCCTTCATCGGTTTGCTTCAACTGGCTGATGGTCGCGGCATGGGCTTCACCCCGCGCCCGCCCGCGTTCCGCGCGGCTGACCAGAATTTCCCTGAAATGCCGCCGCACATCCTCAATAAAGCCGGGCCAGGGTGGCGGGAAATCCGCGAAATCCCGATGCGATCCGCGATCTTCCGTTTCCTTGAAGGCCTGGGTCAATCGCTGGACAGCCGAGTCAGTTATTGCTGCCACAATGATTGCGTCCAAGGCATGGTGGCGATCATCATGCTTGCGCTTCTCGCCATCCGGTTCCAGCACCTTCTTCAAATCTTGCAAACCCCAGGCGCGACGTAACTTATCCGTAAGGGCGCCAGGACGCCCAACGACCATGTGCTTGGTACCCTCGAAATATTCCCTGGCCAGATGCTCCATCAGGATACGGCAGGCATAGCGCGTGTCATTCAAATTGCGGGACCGGAATTTTTCCTCAGCCGCCGATGCATCGCGCAACAGGTAATTGCGCTTCTTCCGGCCCTTCATGCCCTTGTTGGTTTCAACGCAGGCGACAAATTTCGCCCAGCGCTCGGGGTCATCCTTCAACCACTCAAAGGGGGTGCGGCCTTTCTTTTCCTGATTGGCCTTAGCGAAGCACAGCGTTTTGTTGATGAAACTGTCATCGCCAAAGCGCGACCAGGGCAGAATATGATCCACCTGCACACTATTGTCCTTGGCACGAATAGCGCCGGGTGGAATCGCCTGATCCGTATAGAGGCAGCGCCCCTTTTGTTCAGTCCATAACTCAAACCGAAGCATGTCTTCGGGACCCGAAGGCTCGCCACCCACAGTGTCATTGAAAGCGGCGCGTAGCGTATTGCGTTCCTTGTTGCGCTTTTCGATGCCGCTGGTGATCTTGTCGCGCTCTTCCTTGCTTTTACCGACATCGCGCGCCATTTCAATGTGGATACGGTCGGGCTTGCCATGCTTGGCAATAATGGCCTTCACCTGCTTGAGCGCTTCAAATATGGCACGCTTCGCAACCGGATTATTGATGGAAGAGATTTCCGTCACCGGTCGCGCCGTGGGATCATAGCCAGCCGCCGCACAAGCTTCCGAATATACCAAGCCACGCTGCAAACCGGGAATAATCGCGCGGCATGCCCTGGCGGAAACATGGCCGGCACCGGTGAAGGAAGCAAAAGCGCCCTTTTCAACCGCCGCCATGATCGCATGCAGCATATCCGGATCGAGCCCCGCTTCGAAAAGCCCCTTTTCGATACTTTCCGGTGTCGCGCGAAAGGTGATGATGAAGGCGATCTCATCCAACTTTTCCGGCCGCTGCAATAGCGTTTTCCAGTTATGCTCCCCAAGTGCGGCGCGCAGCGTGGCTGAACCCTGCATGCAGCCATTGCCCGCGCTACGGTTCACCACATCTCGGCCACCTTCCTCATCACGCGGCACATCGCGGAAGGCCTCACTATCCCGCAAGCCAATCAGCTTGCGCAGGCGCGCAAAGGTCATTCCGCGCTGGCTGCCAAACCCTTCCATGGCGGCGGCAAGTTCGGCTTCCGTCAGCGCCCTTTCCTGGCGCGCATCGCCGATGCGAAGGGCATTCAGCCGAGACAGAAAGCGAAAAACCTCAAAACTATAGGCTCGCTTGGCCGCGCGCCGTTCCTTATTTTCAAAGGGGCAGAAGCCAACCTTATCTTCACTGTCCGCCAAGGGATTTTGATTGAAAGCCAGTTCAGCAAACTTTTCCTGCAAATGGGCATCGGCATGGGCGCTGCCCAAGGCGCGCTGCCTGCTGAAAATCAGCCGCGCTTCGTGTTCCAGATCAATGCGATTGACTGATTGCGTGTATTCCCCGTCGCGGTTGCGCTTGCGTCTGGCGAAGCGGTCATCCTTGTCGAACATTTCCGCGACACTGCGATATTTGGACAGTATTTCCTGATTGGCTGCGGCGGCCTTCAGCACCCTGCCATCATCACCGGCCTCATTGCCCTGGTTTTTCTTATTGGACCGAAAACCGCGATGGCGCGCGATATGGCCAAGCGTCACCGCCAATTCCTCGGGCGTCAGTCTTCTATCCAGCGCGGCCACACGAAGCTGCCAGGGGTCAAGCCCCGGAAAGCGCAGCGCATCGCGCTTCGCGTCGGTCAAAAGCCCATTTTCTTGGAAAAGCATACGCAACTGCGCCATGCGCTGGCGGCGGCGGCGCATCACGCGGCGCATTCCGCGAAATTGGCGGCGAAGCTGGTTGGTAGGGGTTCTTTTCTTATCGGTTTCTGGCGCGTCGAAGGTCCGGGCGCCACAGGCAATGATCTGCCCCTGCGCCACATCAGTTTCGATCAGCGCCCAACCGCAGGACGCAATACCAAGATCAATACCCAGGCTTTTCACCGATTCCCCCAATCCATTCCCGAAGAAAAAGATTGACAGAAGGTGACGGATTTTGTCACCTTGAAAATGGGAGTCGGTAGGGAAGCCACGGTAAAGTGGTTTTCCACTGAAGGTTCTTCGCCCCGGCAGCAATGCCGGGGCGATCCCTTTTCTGGGCTACTTATGTTTAGGCGGGACAGTCAGCCTCAAGCCGCCTGAGGCGCCGCTTCCATCAGCGCAGCCGGGCGGCTGGCCCGTACCGGAATCTGCCGCGGCTTCAGCGCTTCCGGCACTTCATGGCGAAGCGCGATGTGCAACAGCCCGTTCTCAAGCTTGGCACCGCTCACCACAATGTGATCGGCCAGCACGAAGCGGCGTTCAAAACCACGCCCGGCGATACCGCGATGCAGGAATCGGCGGGTTTCTTCCGGGGTAGGCTGGGCGCGCCCAACCACCGTCAGCGTGTTCTGATGGGCGGTGATGTCCAGATCTGCCTCGGCAAACCCAGCCACGGCCATGGTCAGCACATAGCTGTCATCGGTGGTCTTTTCGATATTATAGGGCGGGTAACCCCCGGCATCGGCACCAGTCCGGGCCGTATCCATCAAACGCGCCAGGCGATCAAAGCCAATGGCGGTACGGAAAAGGGGGGAAAAATCAGTAGCGTTCATAGCAAGGACACTCCTTTGCAAAGCAAGGTCCGTTGAGGCCAGCGATGCCATTCCCCAAAGCCCCCATCTGGGCGGCAAAAGGTTCGGTTCGCACCAGGGGCCCGCATGGCGCCCCTTAGCAAAGGAGAAATGGAAATAGCCCCGCCGCCAATCAAGAGGCAGCGGGGTCAAGCATCCGGATTTTTGCGAACTGCGCTTGGCACTTTCAGCCGGCGCGGAAGGTAATGGGCTTCGCCCCTTCCCACAGCACCGCGCGGCCGGTCTTGGCCAGGCGGTCCAGGCCTTCGCGAATGGTCAGGAAGTGGTTGCCAGCCAATTGGCCCGCCTTGCTTGCAAAGCAGGTGGGGCCATAGGCGACCAGAATTTCCGTCTCACTCATCGTGCCCGGATGCACAATAATCTGCCCCGGCGCGGGGTAGCTGGTGGCGTTTTCCCAGGGGATGGAGAGTTCGCGCTCACCCATCGGAATCCAGCAGGCCTCGCCGGACCAACGCACATGGATGATGCGGTCCTGATAGGGCAGCAGGGCGCGGAAACGCGCGCAGGTCTTGGGTGCGGCGGCGTCTTCAAAAAACGCCTCGAAAATTTCGCCACCAATATCAATGATGATGTCAGCCATCTGCGCCCCCTATTTTGTGCGCCGGCACCAAACCGGCGCGCGGGGGTTACGCGACCCCGCCGCGCTTGCCAAGCCTGGGGGCGCCAGCGTCGCGCTTACGCCCTTCCATGCCGGGACCCGGCTTTGGCTTTTTTTCAAAGCGCTTGGGGGGCTTGCCGGGGCCAGGCTTCAAGGGCTTGCCTGGTCTGGGCGGCCCGCCGGGGCCTGCAGCCTTGTTTGGCCTCGCCTCACGCGGGGGCGCAGTTCGCTCCGTTCTCGGCGGCGCCTCCCGTGAAGCTTGCCGGAAGGGCTGCATGGGCTGGATCTGGATATCCTCATGGTCCTCGGTGCTGGTCTGCCGGGCGGCTGCGGCGAACCGCTCCGCAGCATAAGGCGCGATTTCCACCATGGTTTCCTGGTCAAGGATACGGATACGGCCGATTTCCTGGCGCGTCAGATGCCCGCGTCGGCATAGAAAAGGCAGCAGCCAGCGCGGATCAGCATTGCCGTTGCGCCCGATATTGAGCCGGAACCACACACCTTCTCCGCCCTGCGGCGCATCCGCATCAGGCCCTTCCCGCCGCGCTTCGCGCCTTTCGGGGCGCTGTTCGGCGATTTCCTCGGGCGCGGGCAAAGGCGCGCGTAGCATTTTGATCAGCGCCGCCGCCAGGGCGTCCGGCGCAATCGGCTGATCCGCCAGCAAGCGGCGCGCAAGCACCAGATCATCTTCCGATGCTTCTTCGGTCAAAACGCCGCGCGCCTGTTCCGCCAGGCGTTCCGCATCGCGCGCACGCACGGCATCAGCCGATGGCGCAGGTCCCCAGGCGGCGGTAACCTTGGCAGCGCCAATCAGCCGTTCGGCAAGGCGGCGGCGCGGATGCGGCACCAGCAGCACGCTGGTGCCCTTCCGCCCCGCGCGGCCAGTACGGCCGCTGCGATGCAGCAGGGTTTCCCCATCGCGCGGCAATTCCGCGTGAATCACCAAGTCCAGTTCCGGCAAATCAATGCCGCGCGCCGCCACATCGGTCGCGACACAAACGCGCGACCGGCCATCACGCAGCGCTTGCAGGGCGCGCAGCCGTTCGGTCTGAGTGAGCTCGCCGGAAAGCGCCACGGCGGGAAAGCCGCGTTCGGCCAGATTGCCATGTAGCCGGGCCACCGCCGCGCGCGTCGCGCAGAACACCATGGCAAGTGGCGGGTTTTCCAAGCGTATAAGGTTCACCACCGCGCGTTCAATTTCATGCGGTGCGACCAGCATGGCGCGATAGGTGATATCGCCATGCGCCTCACCCCCGCCGCCCACTTCAAGCCTGAGCGCATCGCGCTGATAGCTTTTCGCGAGTGCGGCAATGGCGCGCGGCACAGTGGCCGAGAACATCAATGTCCGGCGTTCCGGCGGCAGGCGATCCAGGATCGCTGCCAATTCTTCCCGAAAGCCGAGGTCCAGCATCTCATCGGCTTCATCCAGCACCACAACGCGCAGGGAATCGGGCTTCAGATTGCCGCGTTCCAAATGGTCACAAAGCCGGCCTGGCGTGCCGACGATGATATGCGCGCCGGCGAGCAACTGACGCTTTTCCGCAATCGGGTCCATGCCGCCAACGCCAGACGCAATGCGCCCACCGGCGGGGGCGTAAAGCCAAGTAAGCTCGGCCTTCACCTGCAAGGCCAATTCGCGCGTCGGTGCGACGACGATGGCAAGCGGCGCGCCGGGCGGTGGCAGGCGTTCTGCGCCATTCAGCAATTCGGGTGCGATGGACAAGCCGAAAGCGACCGTCTTGCCCGAGCCCGTCTGGGCCGAGACAAGCAAATCCCGCCCAGCCGCGCCTTCGGCCAGGACAGCGCTTTGCACGGGGGTGGGGGCTGCATAGCCACGGGAAGCCAGCGCTGATTGCAGCGTGGCAGGGATACCTGAAAAGGACATGGGGAAGTGGATCTCGGAAAAATCAAGCCGTTCCTTGCGCCCCGGCACCGTGCCGCGTCAAGCACCAGATGGCTTTGGGCATTGATCCCAGCGCATGGCTGGGTCACGCTGTGACGCATTGAAGAGGAGAAACACCATGCAAGAAACCATCCTATTCCCGGGCAAGGTCGAATGGTCCGGCGAAAATCCTGGCATTTCCTTGAAGGAGGACCCGAATGGCCCCTTCACCACGCTCGCCAGTTTTTTCCGTGTGGTGCTTTCACCCCATGGGGCGGGCCATGCGCTGGTGCTGATGCAATCCCCGCATGAGGCGAACCCGGCAGAAGGGTCAGCGAATTGGTGCTTGACGGATAATGAACCCCTCGCGCGCTGGCTGGTGGCCGAATATGTGGCCAATTTCGGCGCCTTTCGCGGCATCGCGGGGCTTGCTGGCCTGCGCTATCGCAAAATTGATGAGGTTCAAACGGCCGGCGATGCGCGCAGTCATTATAGCGAAAGCGTGCGCGCGGGTGATTTGGCCGTGTCATTGGCTTGGCAGGGCTTGGGCGAGCCCTTCTGTTTCGCGCTGGCCCCGCCGCAATCGGCGACCGGCAAGCATTACATGCCAAGCCTGTTCATCGGCTGCGAAAGTGCCGCCGTTACGGTGAATGGCATTCGCCGTCCGGGCGCGCCAATTCCGCGCGAAGTGGCGGGGCAGAAAATCTCCACCGCCATGCTGGCCTTTAGCGAGACCTGGCTGCGCGTTTAACTAGGCTTAGTGCGCGTCCCGTTCACAATCGTTCACTGGACGCGCACTAAAGCGCCAGCCCGTCGCGCAGCACCAACCTGCCCCAAGAAGCGTGAGCGCCGCTATAGGGATGTCACGCGCGGCGCGGGGCGAAATTATGGGCATCCGCCATGGCCCATGCCTCGGCAAAGCGGGGATCATCCGTGCCGGTCAGCAAAGCGCCGGGCGTCAAGGGTGGGTAAAGTTCGGCAAAGCTTTTGACGACGCTTGGCGAAATGCGCCGGCTGAAATGTTCTGCGCGTAATTCGGACGGATGTGCAAGCCCGGCGGCGGCGACCAATTCATTCAGCGCCTCCAGCGTAGCAGCATGGAATTGATGCACGCGCGGCGCCTTGTCCGGCACGCGTAGCGCGCGCTGGCGGGTTGGGTCTTGCGTCGCCACACCGGTTGGGCAGTGATCCGTATGGCAGGACAGTGATTGAATGCAGCCAATGGCAAACATGAAGCCACGCGCGGCATTGCACCAATCAGCACCTAGAGCCAGCGCGCGCGCCACATCAAAGGCAGATGCGATCTTGCCGCTGGCGCCAAGCTTGATCTGGTCACGCAGCCCAATGCCGATCAGCGCATTATGGGCGAAGCTTAGTCCTTCCCGCAGCGGCATGCCGACATGATCCATAAATTCCAGGGGTGCGGCGCCGGTGCCACCTTCCGCGCCATCAATCACAATGAAATCCGGCGCAATTCTCGTTTCGACCATCGCCTTGCAGATGGCGAGGAATTCCCACGGGTGGCCGATGCAAAGTTTGAAGCCTGCGGGCTTGCCGCCGGATAGGTGGCGCATCTCCGCAATGAAGTGCATCATCTCAATCGGTGTGGAAAATGCCTTATGCGCGGGCGGGGAAACGCAATCCTGCCCCATGGCCACGCCGCGCGTGGCGGCGATTTCAGCGCTGACCTTGGCAGCCGGCAGCACGCCGCCATGGCCAGGTTTGGCGCCTTGGCTGAGTTTGAGTTCCACCATTTTCACCTGATCAAGCGCGGCCACTTCCGCGAAGCGTTCCGGCGAAAAACTGCCATCCGGATTGCGTGCGCTGAAATAGCCGGAACCGATTTCCCAAATCAGATCGCCGCCTGCTTCGCGGTGATAGGGGCTGAGACCGCCTTCGCCCGTATCATGCGCAAAGCCGCCGCGCTTTGCCCCTTGGTTCAAGGCGCGAATGGCATTGGCGGATAGTGATCCGAAACTCATGGCGGAGATATTCAATATCGAAGCGGAATAGGGCCGCGTGCAGGCCGGCCCGCCGATTAGAATGCGCGGCAGGTCGTGGGCAGGCGCGCGGGCGGCCAGCGAATGCTGCAACCATTCGAAGCCCGTGTCATAGACATCATATTGCGTGCCGAAGGGTCGCTTATCCAATTGCTTTTTCGCGCGCTGATAGACAATGGCCCGCTTGTCGCGGCTGAAGGGTGTGCCGTGCTTTTCATCTTCGAAGAAATATTGCCGCATTTCGGGGCGGATTTCTTCCATGAGAAAGCGCAAACGCCCTGCGATTGGGTAATTGCGCAGAATGGCATGGGTTGGGTGGAACAGATCGCGAAGCCCAAGCACGCTGAGTGCCGCCGCAATGACAAAGCCCAAGCCGGTCCAGAAGCCTGGTGCCATCAACAGCGCGAAGCCAAAGCCGAGAGCTGCCAGACATGCCAGACTCAGGCAGATGAAGCGGGGCGAAAAGGCAAGGCTCAGGCTGCGGGTCATGGCGGCACCTTATGGGGTTAGGCGAAGCATAGATCAGTTTTTTGGCAGATCACCTGCGCCATCACCTTGGATGTATGAAATCCTCATGAAAGCGCGGTTCAGCCCAGCAAGCCGCGCCGGCGGATTTCGGTAGCGATGCGCCCGCTTTCATCAAGCGGCGCGCGCGGGAAGGGCACGGGTGCGGCGGCCAAATCCCGCGCCTGCAATGCCGCAATCAGGCTCTCCGCCAGGCGCTTGTGGCGCGGCCCAAGCCCGCCTGGATCGGCAATAAAAACCGGCCCGGAGGTCGCGAGTGCTTCCGACAGCATGGAAACCGAATCCCCCGTCACCACCACCTGATCCGCCCAGGCAAGGAAGCCGGCATAGGGGTTGGGCGGTGCATCCCCCCAGCGAAACAACCGATGCGGATGCCCGGCCAGCGCCGCCGCCATGGCATCTTCCGCTGGGCGGCCGGTGCGGCGTGATGCGGTGGCAAGCACGCTGCCCGCAAACCCCGCCACCTTGGCCGTGATGGCGCCGGCCACAGCCGCATCCATGCCCTCGGCGCGCGGTGGCCCGCCCATCAACAACGCCACGCGGGGCGAGGGCAGGGCGACAAGCGCGGCAAATTCCGCCCGCGCGGCGGCGAGCTTTTCGGGGGAGACGCAATGCGCCGCGCCCAGAATGGGCAGGATATTAGCCGCGGGCTTGGGCGCATCATGCCGACCAATCACCAGCAGATCGAAGCGCGCCGCGCCAAAGCCTGGCCGCATGCAATGCACCAGCCGCGCGCCTTTTTGCTTCAACCAAAGCGCCACCGGCGCGCTCCGCCGCCCCGCCGATATCACTAATGCCGGCCAAGGGGGCGCTATGGCGCTGCGGGCTTCGGGCGTCAGGCCCGCCAGGGAGGGGAAGGGCAAAGGCAGCCGCGCCAGCTTCCCCCAGGCCAAATCCACCCGGCGGAAGGGCTCACCCAGCCGCTCAGCAATGCCCAAAGCCTGGGCCGCCGTGCCGGCGCGCGGGTCGGCCAGCACCCAAATGCGGGGCGACTCGGGCGGGGTCATGGACGCCACCGCCCCAGCGCATTACCAAAGCCCGGAAAGAGAGGAGCCCTATCCATATGCCCGCCCTTCATGCCTCCGACTGGGACCGCGACGCGGCGCTCACCACCGCGCGCATCCTGCTTGAAATCAAGGCGGTCAATTTCCGCCCTGAAGAGCCCTACACCTTTACCAGCGGTTGGAAGAGCCCCGTTTATATTGACTGCCGCAAGATCATCTCCTTCCCGCGCGCGCGCAACCGGATTTGCGATTTGGGCGTGGAAAAGATCGGCCGGCATGTTGGTTACGAATCAATTGACGTGGTGGTGGGTGGCGAAACGGCCGGGATTCCCTTCGGCGCCTGGATCGCGGATCGTATGCTCGCCCCCATGGCCTATGTACGGAAAAAGCCGAAGGGCTTTGGGCGTAATGCGTTGATCGAGGGTGAAGTGCCGGTTGGCCAGCGCACGCTGCTGGTCGAAGATTTGACCACTGATGGTGCCTCCAAAATCCGTTTCGCGACCGCGCTGCGTGATGCCGGGGCGATTTGTGATCACACCTTCGTTGTCTTCTATTACGGCGTCTTCCCCGGCTCCTTTGAGACCATGAAGAGCATGGGCCTGAACCTGCACCATCTTTGCACCTGGTGGGATGTGCTGGAGGTCTGCCGTGAACGTCCCTATTTCAGCGAAGCCGCGCTGAAGGAAGTGCGGAAATTCCTGGAAGACCCGATGCATTGGTCCAAGGCAAATGGTGGGATTGGCAGCGCGGAAGAAGCGAAGGCAAGGGCGAGCGGGGAATGAGGCCGCCGCCTGTGCATCATTAAGTAAATTTCATCATCTAGGGCGACCTTCGTCAGCGATGTGCGGTGATTTGCATGGGCGGCTCCTGGGCGTTTCGTGCTACAAAAATTTCCGATTCGCTCAGGAAGGTTGACCCCATGATGAAGAATATTCTGGTTCTGGCTGCCCTTGGTGGCCTGATCGTCGCGACCAGCGCAGTCCCGGCTGATGCCGCGCCGCGCCGCGCCGCTGATGGTACGGAAGCCGCTGCCAGCACCACGCAGCGCAGCCAATCCACCCGCAACCGCAGCGCTTCCCAAGGCCAGAAGGCCAATCGGCAGAATCGCAGCAGCAGCAACGGCAGCAGCAACAAGGCCAATCGCAACCGCACCCCTCGTACCCCGCCTGCCGAAGGCTGATCCAACAAAAAACCCCACCTGATCAGGTGGGGTTTTTCTTTTCGGGGCTGGAAAACCTCAGGCTTCGGCCTTATGCGCCACGCCCTTTTCCTTGAGCAGGCCGGAAAGCTCGCCGGACTGGAACATCTCGGTGATGATATCGCAGCCGCCCACGAATTCGCCCTGCACATAAAGCTGCGGGATAGTCGGCCAATTCGAAAATTCCTTGATGCCTTCACGAATTTCCATATCTTCCAGCACATTCACGCCCTTGAAGGGCACGCCCATGTGGGACAGGATTTGCACCACGCGGGCGGAAAAACCGCATTGCGGGAAAACCGGCGTGCCCTTCATGAAAAGGACCACGGGGGTCGCCTTGATGTCGGCGTCGATACGTTCAAAAACCGGGTTGCTCATGTTCTTGGTTCCTATTCCGGGGCAGAGGTTTGCAAGGCAAGCGCATGAAGGACCCCCCCCATGCGCCCCTGTAGTGCAGCATAGACAATCTGATGTTGCCGCACGCGGGGCAAGCCCTTGAAGGCGGAAGATATAACCTTCGCGGCGTAGTGATCGCCATCGCCGGCCAAATCTTCAATCGTCACTTCCGCATCCGGCAGCGCTGCCTTGATCAGCGCCTCAATTTCCGCGGCCTGCATGCCCATGGCTGCTAACTCTCCCCCATCAGTGCTGGCAGCGTCGCCTCATGGGCAGCCGCCAGCTTCAAAACCGATATGGCAGTGCCATCGGGCAGAACCAAGTCCCCCCCGGCGGCTATCCCGATCCGCCGGGCCGGAACCCCCGCTGCCTTGGCCTGGGCGATCAGCGCCGCGCCATCGGCCACCGCCAGCACATAGCGGGCCTGATCTTCGCCGAACCAGAAGCCATGAGCGGGAATGCCCTCCGGCGCCGGGCTGAGCCTCGCGCCAGTGCCACTCCCCATCGCCATTTCCGCCAAGGCCACCAACAGCCCACCATCGGCGCAGTCATGGCTGGCCAGAACCTCGCCCGCCAGGATGCGCCCGCGCACAAAATCGCCATTGCGACGTTCCGCCACCAGATCAACCGGCGGCGGCGCGCCTTCTTCCCGCCCCGCGATTTCGCGCAGCCACAGTGATTGGCCAAGCCAGCCTTGCGTATCCCCAATCAGCACCAGATCACCGGACGCAGGCATGGCGAGCCCCACCGCCTGCGCGGCTTTCTCCAGCACGCCAACCCCGCCAATCGCCGGCGTCGGCAAAATCGCGCGACCTTCGGTTTCATTGTAGAGCGACACATTGCCCGAGACGACCGGGAAATCCAGCGCGATACACGCCGCCGCCATGCCCCTGACGGCCGAGGCAAATTGCCCCATGATTTCGGGCTTTTCCGGATTGCCGAAATTCATATTGTCCGTGATCGCCAAAGGCAAAGCGCCAACGGCTGTGATGTTCCGCCACGCTTCCGCCACCGCCTGCTTGCCGCCTTCTTCTGGGTCCGCCAGGCAATAGCGCGGCGTGCAATCTGTGGTCATGGCAAGTGCCCGGTCATGATCTTCAATCCTGACCACCGCCGCATCCGCCCCACCCGGGCGCTGCACGGTTTGGCCATTCACCAGGCTATCATATTGGTCCCAAATCCAGCGGCGCGAACAAAGATCAGGGCAGGCAACAAGCGTCATCAAGGCCGACGCAATCCCCACCGGATCGGGAATGGCGGACGCCACCAACACCGGCTGCTTCGGCGTTTCCGCCGTTGGGCGGCGATAAAGTGGCGCTTCGGATTCCAGCGGCGCCAGCGGAATATCTGCTTCCAGCACGCCCTTATGGCGGATCACGATGCGCCCGGTATCGGTCAGCTTACCAATCACCGCGAAATCCAATTCCCATTTGCGGAAAATCGCCTCAGCCTCGGCCTCTCGGCCTGGCTTCAGGATCATCAGCATGCGTTCCTGGCTTTCGGACAGCATCATCTCATAAGCCGACATGCCTTCTTCACGCTGCGGCACCGCATCCATTTCAAGTTCGATGCCCATGCCGCCCTTGCCGGCCATCTCCACGCTGGAACTGGTGAGCCCCGCCGCGCCCATATCCTGAATGGCAACAATCGCATCCGTTGCCATCAATTCCATGCAGGCTTCGATCAGCAGTTTTTCGGCGAAAGGATCGCCGATCTGCACCGTCGGGCGCTTTTCTTCCGAATCGGCGCTGAATTCCGCACTCGCCATCGTGGCGCCATGAATGCCGTCGCGCCCTGTCTTGGACCCCACATAAACCACGGAATTGCCAATACCCGTCGCCTTGGCGGTGAAAATACGATCAGCGCGCGCAATGCCAACTGTCATGGCATTCACCAAAGGGTTGCCATTATAGCGCGGGTGGAAATTCACCTCACCACCCACCGTCGGCACGCCCACGCAATTGCCGTAACCACCAATACCGCGCACCACACCATCAATGATGCGCTTCATGCGCGGCGCATCCGGCGCGCCAAAACGCAGCGCATTCAAATTGGCAATCGGCCGCGCCCCCATGGTGAAGACATCACGCAAAATGCCGCCAACCCCAGTTGCCGCACCATTATAGGGTTCGATGTAGGATGGGTGGTTATGGCTTTCCATTTTGAAAACGGCAGCCAAACCCTCCCCGATATCAATAACGCCGGCATTCTCACCAGGACCCTGGATCACCCAGGGCGCCTTGGTTGGCAATTCACGCAGCCACACGCGCGATGACTTGTAGGAGCAATGCTCCGACCACATCACGCTGAACAGGCCAAGCTCCGCCAAGCGCGGCGTGCGGCCAAGAATGGCCAAAACCCTTTCATATTCATCGGGCTTCAGGCCGAATTCGGCGGCAAGCTGGGCAGCGCGTTCGGGGGGGAGAAGGGGGGCGGTTGAGGTCATGATGGGAAACTGATGGCCCGGCAATCAGCACTTGTGAAGTCAGAAAACGCAAAGGGGGGGCTCTGCCCCCCACCCCCGCCGGGGTAACAGTGTTACCCCGGACCCCGCCGAGACATAAGCTCAGAATAGGTGAAGGGCGTGAGGGGCCCAGAAGGCGAAGCCGGTCAAGACCAGGCCAACAACGCCCAAGCCACCGGCAACGAAAGCAAGCAGGCCAACGCCCGTAATGATGGAGGCCGAAGCAAGCACAATCGCCACCTGAAAGGCCGCTGAACCAATTTCATAATTGTGATAAGCGGCACTGGAAGTATCACGCTTCGTCTCGGCTGCCTTCGCCCGCGCCATCAATTCGCGCCGACCCTCGCCGGTTTCGGGCTCACTCTCCCAACGTGTGGCCGCCCCGCGCCAGGCTTCGATCTGGTGCCGCATGGCCACACGGTGGCCCTCAGGCGCCGCAGCCATATCAAGCGTGACCTGCTCCGCCGCCGTGCGCACATTGGTCTGGCGAATGGTCCGCGCCTGGAAAAATGCCCAAAGATTGGCGGCTTCTACATTCTTGGCCAAGGCTTCCGTCTGCGCGCCTTTGGCCCCGGTTTCTGCCAGCGCCAGAAACAGCGCCAAAACGGCAATCAGCAGCGCAACGCCCTTATGCCCTTGACCGCCATGATCAGCACCATGCCCATGACCCGCCATGATCGTCTTCCCCCTTCTGCGCGCCCGATTCGGTGCGAATATGGCGCATCATCGCCACCGATGGGGCGCTGTCCAGCCAAGCATCACATGCCCGCCCGTCAGCCCACCCCTTCCATGCCAGCGATGGCCAAAATGGCAGCAAGGCTGGAACGCATACCGCGCAGCGCTTCCGTGGGCTCGACATCCAACCATTCATCCAACGAATGCGCGCGCCCGCCACGCCCGCCCGCACCAATCTTCAACGCCGGAATGCCAAGCGACATCGGAATATTCGCATCCGTCGAAGACCATTCAAAACTCGGCCGATAGCCCTCCGCCGCAACCGCTGCCGCTGCCAAGGCGCGGATCGGGCTGCCCGCTGGCGTTTCCCCCGCCGGGCGATCACCAACCGGTGTGATCTCGGCCGTGATCGGGCCATTCGTGGTGGAACGCGCAGCGTTTTCAGCCGCCACCGCCAGGTCCACAATTTCTAGAAAGGCCAAATCCAGCTTGGCAAGTTCCGCCGCCGAGGCTGAGCGCAAATCAACTTCAATCATCACGCGATTGGCAATGGCATTGATGGAAGTGCCGCCGGAGACAACACTCACGCAATGCGTAGTTGGCGGGCTATCGGGCACCTTGACGGCGGCCAGGCCGCGCGCACATTCCGCCATGGCATACATGGGATTGACCAAGCCAAAAGCAGCATAGGAATGCCCGCCCGGCCCCTGGAAAGTCACGCGATAGCGCTTGGAACCCACGCCACCACTGACAATGCCTTCCACCTGCGGGCTATCCACGGTCAGAAAGCCACGAATGCGCGCCCGATGTCGCCCCTTGGCGAAAAGATGCCGAATGCCGCGCAAATCGCCGAGGCCCTCTTCACCGACATCACCCACAAACAGCAAATCATGCCGCGTGCGAATGCCGGCTGCATCAAGGGCGCGCAAATAGCCGAGATTGACCGCGAGCGACCAGGTATCGTCACTCACACCCGGCGCGAAAAGCTTGGTGCCTTCGCGCTTCACGCGCACATCCGTCCCTGCGGGAAACACCGTGTCCAGATGCGCAGCAATCACTAGAATCTCGCCATTGCCGAAGCCGCGGCGTAAGCCCATCACATTGCCGATCTCATCCTGCTCTACTTCTTCCAACCCATGGGCGCGCAGCATGGCAAGATAGGCGGCCGCGCGTTCTTCCTCGGCAAAAGGTGGGGCGGGGATTTGCGTAAGCGTGATGCAATCTTCCACCATGCGCGCATGATCAGCGGCAAGTTTTTCGGAAGCAGCGGCAAAGCGCGCATCGGCGCGAATGGCCGCGATGGTTTCGTCTGGGGTCATTGCCTTTTCCTCAAGCCCGGCGCCAGCGCATGACGCCAGCATTGTCCTGTTCCACTGCCACTTCACCCATCACCTGCAAGCGCCGCAAATGCGCCAGAGTCTCGCCCAGCCCAAAACCAAGATTACGTAAATCGAGCGGGCGACGAAACAGCACCGGCAGCAGATCATGCGCGCTGCTATCGGCCATGGCATCCATCAGCAGCGAAAGCCGTTCCGCGTGATGCGCTTCCAGCCAATCTAGCCGTGCATGCAGGCCGTAGAACGGTTCCCCATGGGAAGGCAGCACCAGCACATCTTCCGGCAGGGCGCGGAATTTCTGCAAGGATGCCAGAAAGGCGCCAAGCGGATCAGCGGCAGGTTCGCCGGGATGCAAGCCAATATAAGGCGAAATGCGCGGTAGAATCTGATCAGCGGCAATCAGCACGCGGTCTTCCGCATTGTATAGGCAAGCCATATCCGGCGCATGGCCCTGGCCGGTCATCACGCGCCAGGGTTGCCCGCCAATGCTTAGCGTCTGCCCATCCGCGATGGCTTCAAAAACACGCGGCAGCGGTGCGACCGATTTCACATAAAGCGGCCCACGTGCGCGGAGGAATTCCGCAAATTCGGCCGGCGCGCCAGCGGCTTCGGCAAAGCGCGCCTGGTGTTCCACCATGTCCGCGCCCGTATCGAAAAATAGCGCGCGGGCCTGCAGCCATTCGATCTTGGTCATCAGCGGGACAAGCCCGTGATTCTCGGCCAGCCAGCCCATCAGCCCCGCGTGATCCGGGTGGAAATGCGTCACCAGCAACCGATGCAAGGGCCGCCTGCCAAAGGCATCACCGGCCAGGGCTTCGCGCCACAAATCGCGCGTTGGATCGGACGCGATGGAACAATCAATGACGAGCCATCCCGGCCCATCTTCCAGCAGCCAGACATTCACATGGCTCGGCGGGAAAGGCAGGGGAAAGCGCAGCCAGCGCAAGCCAGGCCGAAGAGTCGCGGCCTGACCCGGCGCGGGGATATCTGGAATCATGCCGCCACCCTGGCGCGGAAGATGGCGGGAGACAAGCATGACCGTGCAAGACCGATCACGTGCCGAAAGGGTGGAAAACCGAACCCTATTCCATCACAATCTTCGGCGCCGCATCCGCTTTCGCCGCCGCCTTTTCCCACACACGGCGCGCGATACGGCGATAGGTTTGCGCCTCATCCGAATCAGGCCGCGCCATCACAATCGGCGTGCCGGCATCCGCCAATTCCCGGATTTCGAGCTTGAGTGGCAATTCGCCGAGGAATTCCACGCCCAGCCTCTCCGCTTCCCGCCGTGCGCCGCCATGACTGAAAATATCGGACCGATGGTTGCAATTGGGGCAGCAGAAGAAGGACATATTCTCAATCAGCCCCAGCACCGGGACATTGACCTTTTCAAACATGCGCACGCCGCGCCTGGCATCCAAAAGCGCCACATCCTGCGGCGTGGAGACAATCACCGCCCCCGCTAAGGGCACACGCTGAGACATGGTAAGCTGCGCGTCACCTGTCCCCGGCGGCATATCCACAATCATCACATCCAAGGGGCCCCAGGCCACTTGCCCCATCATCTGTTCCAACGCTCCCATCACCATGGGGCCGCGCCAGATCATGGGTGTTTCTTCGTCAACCAGGAAGCCGATGGACATGGCCTTCAGCCCCCAGCGGCTGAGCGGGATGATGTGCTGGCCCTCTGACCGTGGCCTTTCCCGTGTGCCCAGCATTTGCGGCAGCGATGGCCCGTAGATATCCGCATCCAAAAGCCCAACCTTGAGGCCATCAGCGGCCAAGGCGACCGCCAGATTGACCGCAGTGGTGGATTTGCCCACGCCCCCCTTGCCGGAAGCGACCGCGATGATCGCCCTGACATCGGAAAGCAGCATGGGCCCAGGGGTTGCCGGGCCGCGCGGGGCGGCCGGGCGGGCGGCGGGTGCGGCTTCGGCGCGATGCGCGGTCAGCACGGCGGTGGCCGAGATCACCCCCGGCACGGCGCGGGCGGCGGCTTCGGCCGCAGCGCGCACCGGTTCCATGCTGGCGGCGGCTTCCCGCGCCACCTGCAGCGCGAAATGCACCATGCCATCCCGCACCACCAGGCCCTGCACCAAGCCGGCCCCCACCACATCCCGGCCGGAAGCCGGGTCCTTCACCGCCGTCAGGGCTTTTGTCACCGCTGCCGCCAAATCATCCGCCATCGCTTGAAAAGCCCTTGTCCATGGTCAATATCCGCCCGACCTGGGATTACAGCGCCGTTAGCTGCTTTCCGGGAGGGACGCGTGCCTCTATATGGGGGTTGGCTTCCCGCTTGAAGCATCCGGCCCGGTTTTGGGCCTTTCGTTTTTGACGTTCACCTGCTGGAGGCCACGCCTTTCATGCCCTGGAATAATAATAGTGGCGGTCAAAGCCCCTGGGGCAATCCGCGCCCGCAGGGCCCTTGGGGCCAGCCGCCTTCGGGTGGCGGTGGTGGTGGCGGTGGCGGCCAGGGTGGCCGTGGCCCCGACATTGATGATGCGATCAGGCAGGCGCAGGACGCCATTCGTCGTGTGCTGCCAAGCGGCGGTGCGGGCGGCGGCAAGCTTTTCGCCCTGATTGGTATTGTCTTGGTGATTGGCTGGGCGGCATCGGGATTCTATCGGGTGCAGCCCGATGAACAGGGTGTGGTCATGCGCTTTGGCGCCTTCAGCCATACCACCCAGCCCGGCTTAAATTATCGCCTGCCTTGGCCGGTTGAAAGCCACACCACGCCGCGCGTGACGCGCATCAACCGCGTAGATATTGGCTTTGTCGGCGCGCAGGATGGCAGCATCACAGGTGGCCGCGTGATGGCAGCGCGCGATGTGTTGGAAGAAAGCCTGATGCTGACAGGCGATGAGAATATCATTGATATTGATGTCGCCGTCTTTTGGCGTATCCGCGATGCGGGTGAATTCCTGTTCAACACGCGCAACCCAGAAAGTACGGTAAAAACCGCGGCTGAGAGCGTGATGCGTGAAGTGATCGGCCGCACCGCGATCCAACCCGCGCTGACCGAAGCGCGTGCCCAGATTGAACAGGAAGTGCGCCGCGGCGCCCAGGCGATCATGGACCAGTACAAGGCCGGGATTGAAGTGACGCAGGTGCAATTGCAGAAGGTGGACCCACCCGCCCAGGTGGTTGACGCTTTCCGCGATGTGCAGCGCGCCAATGCGGACCGTGAGCGTTTGCGCAATGAGGCTGAGAGCTTCCGCAATGACATCATCCCCCGCGCCCGCGGTGAGGCTGAGCGCATGAGCCAGGAAGCCCAGGGCTTCCGCGAAAGTCAGGTGGCGCGTGCGGGTGGTGAAAGTGCCCGCTTCCTATCCGTGCTGTCCGCTTATGAATTGGCGCGCGATGTGACCACGCGCCGGATGTATCTGGAAACTATGGAAGAAATCCTCCGCCGCAACCCCAAGGTCATTGTGGATGATCGCTTGCAGGGCGTGGTGCCCTTCCTGCAATTGGGTGAAACT
Organism: uncultured Rhodospirillales bacterium; assembly: GCA_903927465.1. Classification (GTDB taxonomy): domain Bacteria; phylum Pseudomonadota; class Alphaproteobacteria; order Acetobacterales; family Acetobacteraceae; genus Neoroseomonas. The sequence goes on from CAIYMY010000173.1 coordinate 29,453, forward strand.
GGCGGCGCGCGACAGCCGCCTGCCGCCGTGCCTCAGGCGCGACCCGCGCCGCTGCCACCGGGAGCCGCCGCCGCGCCCATGATACAAAACCGCCCGGGGGTGCCGCGATGAACCGCTCCATTATTCTGCTGGGCATTTTGGCCGCAGCGATTTTCACCGCGGCTTCCACGCTGTTCACGGTGCATCAGACGCAGCAGGTGCTGATCACGCAATTTGGCGAACCGCGCCGCGTGATCCAGGAACCCGGGCTGCATTGGAAGGTGCCCTTCATTCAATCCGTGATCAGCTTCGATCGCCGCTTGCTCGATTTCGACGCACCAGGTGAGGAAGTGATCCTGGGCGATCAGCGCCGGCTGATTGTGGATAGCTTCACGCGCTATCGCATCACCGATCCGCTGCGCTTCTTCCAAACGGTGGGCGCGACCGAAGCGGGCATTCGCGCCCGGCTCAATTCCATCGTCACCTCA
>CAIYMY010000174.1 GCA_903927465.1 uncultured Rhodospirillales bacterium
AGGAAGCCAAAACATGACCCCGCCCCGCAATTCCAATGCCGTCCGCGACATTGCCAATGTGCTGCACCCCTATACCGATGCCAAGGCGCATCAGGTGAATGGCCCGCTGGTGATCAGCCGCGGCAAGGGCGTGCGTATTTTCGACGAACAAGGCAAGGAATATATCGAAGCCATGGCGGGGCTGTGGTGCACATCGCTCGGCTTTGACAATGAACGCCTGGTGCAGGCCGCCACCAACCAGATGCGCAAGCTTCCCTTCTATCATTCCTTCACGGCCAAATCGCATGAGCCGATGATTGATCTGGCCGAGATGCTGATCGAACGCGCGCCGGTGCCGATGAGCAAGGTGTTCTTCGCCAATTCAGGGTCTGAGGCGAATGACAGCGCGATCAAGATGATCTGGTACATGAATAATGCGATTGGCCGGCCTGAGAAGAAGAAGCTGATTGCGCGCCTGAAGGGCTATCACGGCATTACGCTGGCGGCGGCTTCTCTGACCGGTTTGCCCGCCAATCACAAGCTGTTTGACGCGCCCATCGCGGGCGGGCGCTTCCATCACGTTGGCACGCCGCATCATTACCACGATGCGAAGCCGGGCGAATCGGAAGAAGATTTCGCGACACGCCTCGCGGAAGAATTGGACGCTTATATCATCAATGAAGGGCCGGAGACGGTCGCTGCCTTCTGGGCGGAACCGACCATGGGCGCAGGCGGCGTGATTGTGCCACCGCGCACTTACTTCGAGAAAATCCAGGCCGTGCTGAAAAAGCATGATGTGCTGTTTGTGGCGGATGAGGTGATTTGCGGCTTTGGGCGCACCGGCAATTACTGGGGCTGCCAGACTTTCGGCATCACGCCGGATATTCTGGTCTGCGCAAAGGCGCTGTCTTCATCCTATTTGCCGATCTCCGCCGTGATGGTGAATGAACGGGTTTTCCAGGGGATTGTGGAGGGGTCTTCCGCCGTTGGCACTTGGGGCCATGGCTTTACCTATTCAGGGCATCCGGTGGCGGCGGCGGTCGCGATTGAAACGCTCAAGATTTATGATGAGATGGACCTGATCGGCCATGTGAAATCCGTGGGGCCGCATCTGCAAAGCGAATTGCAGCGCCGCTTCGCCAATCACCCGATGGTGGGTGAGGTGCGCGGTGTTGGCATGGTGGGCGCGATTGAATTGGTGGAAGACAAGGCCGCCAAGAAGAATTTCGACCCCGCGCGCAAGATTGGGCCGCGTTTGGTGAAGCACGGCGAAGAACAGGGCGTGATCCTGCGCGCCATGATGAATGACAGCATTGGCTTTTCCCCGCCGCTGGTCATCACCAAGGATGAGGTGACGGAAATGCTGGACCGCGTGGAGCGTTCGCTGGATGCGCTTTCGGTGGAATTGCGGCGGGAGAGTATTGCGGCGGTGTGACATAGCGTTGCGCTTTACCGGCAAGCCCTGATGTTTTTGGCATCAGGGCTTTTTCTGTCTCAATTCAAATAAAGCGGCCGCGTCACCGCTTCTCCGCCTTCAAGCCCTAGCAATTCCAACCGTCCCGTCGCCGGAGACATCATGGCCGCAAGGCGTGATCCCTCATTCGCGATGGGTGGCTTCAGCCAGCCAAAATTGCTCGGCACCGGTCCGGCAAGCAGTGCCGTCATGGCTGCGTGGCGTTCGGCGCTATAGCGCCAGCGTGGTGCGCCTGGATTGGTGATGCCCTGCCAGCCATTGGCAGCGGCGGCGATGGGTGCGGCGGCAATCACGGCATGCGATGCCTCGGCGCGTTCAATCACCGCGGCCTCGCCAGGCTTGATGCCGGCCAGTGAAAAGATCGCACCGGCTGCCAGTGGAGAATCGCGCAGCATGGCAAGTGCTGCGGCGTAATCCGGCGCGGTATCGCACACCATGCGTAGAAGATGCGCCGGCGGCAGGCCGCGATGGCGCCAGCGTGCCGGCCGCGCGGCCAACCAATCCACGGCAAGCCCCAGGAAATCCGCGCCCGCACGGCGCGCCATCCGCGCGAGCGCGCGTTGCGGCAAAGGCGGCTGATTGATGGCGATGCCAAAGCGCCCCGGCGCCAGCGCCGTGATCACCCCGGCAAAGCCCGGCCAGCCGAGATTGAACCATTCCCCCGCCGGCCCTGCCTGGTTAAAGACGCAAAGCCGCTCCCCAAGCCCTTCCAAAGGCCAATCCAGGACGCGGAGCATGAAGGGCGCCTACGCCGCACCCAGCCCCACGGTGCAGCCCCATTCGAAAGACAGGTTCAGGGCATGTCCGCCAGGCCCCGGCAGTGCTGCCGCAATGGCCTCGATCTCATCGCGCAATGGATTGTCGTTGCGGCGGAGCCAATGGCGCGAAAGCCGATCCGCAAATGCCAAGCCCGCCGGGGTGTAGTGCCCCCGCGCCCAGTGCCAGAGGGATTCTGCGCGCACTGGCGCGGCGCGCATGGCGGCAAGCGATGGCTGGGTTTCGGTACGCAGATCGAAAACGGGAATGGCGGGCAGCAATTGCGTGATCTCCTGGCCCGCCATGTAGCGTGTGAGAAGCCGCCTGTCTGTTACCCTAGGTGAGAAAATGTGACACGCATGGGCGCGCATGGCGCGGCGCGGTTCCAAGGCAGGGCAAACTGTTCTAAGCCCGAAAGCATGTCCCTCCCCGGCCTGCCCCTCGCCATTGCTCTTCTTGCCGCGCCTTTTGTGGTGGTTCTGCAATCCAAGGCTATGGCGCCGCTGGCGCTTATCCCCATGGCCATCACGCTTGCGCTCGGCTGGCGCGCCGGGTGGCGGCCAAGCCTACCGCAAGGCGCTGTGCTGGTGCTTGGGCTGATGCTGGCGGGGTGGGGGGCAATCACCGCGCTTTGGGCGCCGGAGCCCGGGCGCGCGGCGCTGCTGGCCGTGACCCTGGCCGCGATGATGCTGCTGGCGCATGGCGCCGCTGGTGCAGCGCAAGGCGCGCGGCTGATGCAATGGATCGGCTTTGGCTTGGTCTTTGGCTTGGCGGCTGCTTTTGCCGATTGGCAAAGCGGCAATGCGCTGCGCGCGGCGGTGCGTGGTCTCAAGGAAGTGCCGGCTAGCTTGATGTTCGGGCTGAAGCCCGCGGCGTCACTCATGGCGCTGCTACTGCCGATGGGTTTTGCCCTGCCCTGGCCCTGGTTCGCGCGGGCGGCGCTGCTGGTGCTGGGGGCCGGTGTGCTGATCGCCCTGCCAGGAGAAACAGCGCGGCTTGCCACCATTGCGGGCTTGGCCGCAGCGCTGCTCAGCCTGGCGGCACCACGCCTGATGCCAAAATTGGTGGGGGTAGGGGTGGCGGTATTGATCCTGCTGATGCCGCTGCTGGTTGCCTTTATTCCGCAAATCCCCTCAGCCAACTTGCCGCCTTCGGCGGTGCATCGGCTGGCGATCTGGGATTTCGCCGCCGCGCGCATTGCCGAAAAACCACTGGCAGGCTGGGGCTTGGAAGCCAGCCGCGCCATGCCTGGTGGGCGCGCGCAGCCCGATGCGGCAATGCTGGATCGGCTGAACATCACCGCGCCGGCGCAGCGCGCGTTTTTGGTGTTGCCGCATGTGGAGGTGATGCCGCTGCATCCCCATAACGGCGCCTTGCAGCTTTGGCTGGAATTGGGCGGTATTGGCGCGCTGATTGGCGCGGCGCTGATGCTGGCCCTTGGCTTTGCGGCTGCGCGAAGTGCCGCACCGGCGGTTGGTGCCGGCATGTTGGCCTCAGCCGCCGTGACGGGGATGCTTTCCTTCGGGCTATGGCAGGCTTGGTGGGTCGCGAGCCTTCTGCTTGCGATGGTGGCGCTCGTGCTGGTGCCGCGGCGGAGCTAGAGTGCTTTCATGCTACGTGGAATCACTATGAATCGTCCCTCTAACTTTCCTCAACACTCCCAGCCCCGGCTTTGGGCTTGATGAGACCACGTTCTTCCAGCACGGGCTTGGCTAATCGGCCTTCCTTCTGGACCTCGGGCGTTTTGGGCGCAAAGCCCCGCCCGGCGATCACCGCATCCTCTCCAAAGCGCGCGCGAAGTGCCTCCATCGCCTTCCAGCGTGCTGCCCGGCGCGGGGCATCAGGGTCTGCAAGGTCGCCGCGATCCGCCTGATCCGCCGGCGCCAAGGGCTGGGCGCCTATGCCAATCAGCCGAAACGCGGTGCCATCCGCTTCCTTCTGCAGTAGCGGTCGCGCGGCGGCGAAAATCACTTCCGGCAATAGGCTTGGTTCTGCCAGCCGCTGAGACCGGGTGCGCAGCGCGAAATCCGCCGCCTTCAGCTTCAGCACCACGCCGCCCGCCGCCAGCCCCTTTTCCTTGAGCCGCCGCGCGAGCTTTTCGCAAAGCCGCCAAAGCGGTGCCTCAAGCGCCGACAGTGCCGAGATATCGGAATCAAACGTCGTCTCAGCGCTGATGCTTTTCGTCTCCCGCACTGGGTTGACCGGGCGGTCATCCTCGCCACGCGCGCGCGCCACCAGCGCCGGCCCGTCCGAGCCAAAGCGCGCCAACGCCGCGCGCGCATCCAAAGCGGCCAATTGCCCAAGGCGCACAAACCCTGCCCCTGCCAGGCGCTTCGCCATGGCTGGCCCCACGCCGGGCAGTACCGCGACAGATTGCGGCGCCAGCCAGGCGGCAGCTTCCCCCGGCCCGATCACCGCAAAGCCGCGCGGCTTGTCGCGTTCGGCGGCGAGCTTCGCCATCAGTCGATTGCCGGCCAACCCAACCGAGACCGTGACGCCCACTTCCCGCTCCACCGCCTGGGCCAAACGCGCCAGCACCACAGCGGGGGGTGCGTTGTGCAGTGCCTCGGTCCCGCGCAGGTCAAGCACGGCCTCATCAATGGATAGCGGCTGCACCAGGGGGGTGAGCGTTTCCATCATGCCGCGGATGCGCCCGCCTTCGTGGGCGTATTTGGCGATATCGGGTTTGATCACCACCGCATCGGGGCAGGCGGCGCGCGCCTTGAACATGGGCATGGCGCTGCGCACACCGGAGAGCCGCGCAATGTAGCAGCAGGCAGCGACCACGCCGCGCGTGCCGCCGCCCACAATAACTGGGCGCGTCGCCAATTCTGGCCGGTCACGCTTTTCCACACTGGCATAGAAGGCATCGCAATCAATATGCGCGACTGTCAGCCGAAACAGGTCGGGGTGGGCCACCACGCGACGCGACCCGCAGGATGGGCAGCGCGTGAAATCCTCGGCCGTGTGATGGAAACAATCGCGGCAGAGAGCGGGCATGGCTTAACGCCGGCGCCAGGGCATGAAGCGCCTCATGGCGATTTCGGCGCCCCGCCAAAGCGCGGCGCCAGCAGAAATTCCAGCGTCGCGCGCTATCATGCCCCATCCCATAGTCGCGCCGCGCCGAACACGCCCGATGAATCGCCATGCTTCGCCTGCACAACGGGTGTGCGCGCCACATCGCCAAAGCCGTGCCGCACCATCAGCCCCGGCACATCGCGATAGAGATGCGCCATATTAGACAAGCCGCCGCCCAGCACGATCACATCCGGGTCCAGGATATTGGCAATCATCGCCAAGGCGCGCGCGAGCCGATCCGCATGCCGCGCGAGCGCCGCTGCCGCGCGCTGATCCCCCGAAGCGGCCCTCGCCGGCAGGCCAGAGGCATCACGCGCGCCCGAACCATCGCAATCCGCTGCCAAGGCAGGGCCGGACAGGAAGGTTTCCAGGCAGCCGAGTTGGCCGCACCAGCAGCGGGGGCCGGGAAATTCCTTTGGGTTCATCCAGGGCAGGGGCACATGGCCCCATTCGCCCCCCGTGCCATTCGGCCCGTCCAGAATCCGGCCGCCCGAGACAATGCCGGCACCTGTCCCGGTGCCGATGATCACCGCGAAAACCGTAGTGTAGCCAGCACCCGCGCCATCGGCGGCTTCGCTCATCGCCAGGCAATTCGCGTCATTGCTGATGCGGACCGCGCGCCCGAGCAGCGCTTCCAAATCCTGCTTCAAAGCGCGGCCATTCAACGCCTGGGAATTGGCATTGCGCACCAGGCCCGTAACCGGGCTCAGGCTGCCCGGAATGCCAATGCCAAGGCTGCCCTGGGCGCCAAGCCGCGCTTCGGCTTCCGCCACCAACCCCGTGATGGTCGCCAAAACGCCATCATATTCCGCGGGGGTCGCGCGGCGTTCGCGCAGCAGCACGGCGCCATCATCGCCAAGGGCCACGATTTCCGTCTTGGTGCCGCCCAGATCAATGCCGAGTTTCATGCTAATAGTCTTGGTCAAGCGCGCGCAGCGCCGCAAGCCTGAACTGCACCCGCCGTGCTTGGAATGATGGAAGAAGCCGCATGACTGAGACGATCCTGGATGTGAAGGGCCTGACCTGCCCCTTGCCGGTGCTGAAGGCGAATAAGGCGTTGCGCGGCATGGCAGCCGGCGCGCGGCTGACAGTACTGGCCACCGACCCGGCCTCGGTGCCCGATTTCAATGCCTTTTGCCGGGAAACCGGCCATGCGCTGGTGGCGTTTTCTGAAGATCAGGGCAGCTATCGCTTCGTCATCCGCAAGCGGGACGACCCACCGGCATGAGCGTGCTGATCCTGACCCATGCCGCTTGCGTGGCGCATGATCCCGGGCCGCATCACCCGGAATGCCCGGATCGTTGGCGCGCCGTAACCCGCGCCCTGGAAGCCGAAGCCTTTAGCACGCTGCCCCGCGCCGAGGCCCCGCGCGCGACTCACGAACAGATCCTGCGTGTGCATCCAGAAGCGTATCTGAATGCCATCCTAGACTCCGCCCCCGCTCAGGGTGACCGCGTGGCTTTAGATGCCGATACCATCATGTCCCATGGCAGCATCGAAGCCGCCTTGCGGAGTGCCGGCGCGGCGGTGGCGGCGGTGGATGCGGTTTGCATTGGCCCCATCCGCCACGCCTTTTGCGCGACTCGCCCGCCTGGCCATCACGCCGAACCGGCACGTCCCATGGGGTTTTGCCTTTTTGCCAATGCAGCCATTGCCGCGCGCCATGCCCAGGCTGTGCATGGGCTGACGCGCGTGGCGGTCGCTGATTTCGATGTGCATCACGGCAATGGCACGCAAGCCTGTTTTGAGGCTGATGGATCACTCATGCTGGCATCATCCCATCAATGGCCGCTTTATCCCGGCACCGGCGCGCCGCAGGAAAGGGGGGTGGGCAATATCTTCAACGCCACGCTGCCGCCTGGCGCCGATGGCGTGGCGTTTCGCGCCGTGTGGGAGAAGTTGTTGCTGCCCGCCTTGGATGCTTTCGCGCCTGAATTGCTGATCATCTCAGCCGGGTTTGACGCGCATGTGGCGGACCCGCTGGCGCAGTTGCGGCTGACGGAGGCGGATTTCGCCTGGATCACGGAAGAACTCTGTGCGCTGGCCGCGCGCCATGCCGAAGGGCGCGTAGTTTCAGTGCTGGAGGGGGGCTATGATCTTGATGCGCTTGGCGCTTCGGTGGCGACGCATGTTCGCGCGCTGATGCGAAGTGATAGTCCCAGCCGCTGAGGGCCGCTGGCCCCCAAGTCGGCGCCGCCGCCGAAGCAGCCACACCAAGGGTGCGGAGGCTCGCGCCAGAACCTCAAGGTGATGGCATCTGAGGCGGCACTACGCGCGGCTGGAATGGATCAGACGTTAGGTTCTTGAAGGACAAGAATCTATGGAACTTTCCATTCGATACCAGCCAAAAACGCTGTGCGCAGCTCGTGGAGCGCGGCCTTGAAGAGAGGGTCTTTAGAGTCGCTCGGCAGCTTTGCGCTCCCGCTGCACCCCGACACATGCGCGTGCTTAGGATGGCTGTTACCTTGATCGTCGATTTGGCACTCGTCGAGTACGCAATAACGCTGATGTCCTCCTGCTTTTCGACCTAACGACCGCACGGTGCCAGCCGTTATGCAGAAAATACGCTCGATCCGCTTTCCATCTGGAAGAGCAATCAGCGATGCAATGCACTGCAGGGAAGGGTCAGCAGGCTCTACAACTCGCCAGACAGATACCTCGCCGCGTAAAAAATGTGACTCCGGAATGAAACGCAACTTAACCACCCCATCACCGTTCACATCGTCAGGGTGTATCGCGCCACGGCAGACGAACTCCCCATCGGCGACCGGGCACGGCGACGCTGGGTGCTGGATCACCTTCTCTAGCGGGCACTGCCCTGAGCAATTCATTTGCCGGTAGGCAACGCGATCACGCCTGGGCTGTCCGATGACGCCGATGGGTTTATGACTTGCGCAAATGATTGGGCGGTGAGCAAAGCCATCACATCCAGGTCTTCCAATCGCATAGCTATTTGTACTTCTTGGTCAACGGCCAGAGCCCAAGGCTTGTAATTGCCGCCATCCAAGCACGCCATCGTGCCAACGACGCGGTGGTCTCCATCGAATATGAGGGCAAACGACCGGCGCTTGTCTTTGCGCGTCCAGATGAGGGAGACGCCACCTGAATCAGGATCGACCTCGATCTCCGGCATCGTGCTTTGTGGCGAGATGAAATACGAAACGGCTAGAACGTCTGCTAAAGCTTCGACGGACGGCGGTGCAGTACCGGGCCCAGCCCACTCGGGCGGAACCCGCTCCAAGAAGATAATGAGGCGATCAACAGCCAGCGGAACCGTCGAACTCAGCGTTTTTGCAGAGTTTTGGATCAGCGTTTCCGATACATTGACCGCCGGAACAAGGCCCGTGTCTGATACGCTAAATTGATCAGCGTAGTGCGGACGCAACTTTGCTCTTCGCCCCGCTCCAACAAGGCGGGTTCCAATCAGGCGATAGCCTGGGCGTCGCGCTGTTGGATGCGACTCAACCTGCCGCTGCGGCCCCAAAGTGCGATCTTGAGTAGGTGCCTCCAACAGGCTCAGTAATGCGTTAGGCCCTTTGCTCATGGGCAGTGGAAAGCCTCGCCATGCGATTGGTTCTCTCGCTGTCAGGGCGTTCATGAGTTTTCCTCGCTTGACTGATAAAGACCAACATTTATGGCAGCGTCCAAAGACAGAAGCTTGCTCATCAAGCGTAGATTTTCAATATGATAGGCGGAAAAGGTTGCTTCTATGCTGCCTGATGTATCGCACAGAAAATCGGAAGCAGACTGCGGCACGAACCGCATCTCCTGAAGATGCTGAATGCGGACCGAAGCATCATCAGGAAGTGTGGCAACCACAGAATCGCCCGCCGTTCCTTGAACGTCAATGTTAAGTTGATTCAGAACTGGGATACCATTCCAAAACTCAAACCAACCGCTATGTTGATGCCATAGAGGAGACTTACTTGCAGGGCCAACGGCAAGAAACGAACCCGCTTTAAGTAATGAGCGGTAGTCAGCATCGCCACCTTTGTATCGGAACCGATCCACCACGTTCATAGCGATTACGGAAAGCTTGAGATTGGAGTCGGCCGTTATCAACGCGGACAGAGCTTCACGAATGTATCGTAGCGCTCGATTGCTAACTTTCTCCCAATCCGTGTATCGAGTGCATTCTACAACGATATCCGTACCAAGAAATCGAAGTAGCCACGCCGGACTTCCATTCTGCCTCAAGTTAGCAAACTCTAGACCACTCACAACGGGTTTTTGTACCGCACCCGCAGGCCCCATCTCAGTCTCCAAAAGCTGCGGAATTTGCTTTGCTGGTAGCTCAGTCTCCCACAACTTTCGCACCGCTGACTGCTGCAAGATACTAATGTCGATAGGCCGATCCTGCCGCACAGTGAAGGCTACGGTTTCGACAGCATGCACACCGTGGATGGGCTCAAACCCCATGTTATACCCGCTAACCTTTAAAATTGTTGCCTTTAACCAATCCAAGATTGCAGGATGAACGCAAAGGCGCAAGCCATGACAACTGCCGCCTTGCTAACCGCTGCACTGAGGAGAGCCAAAAGCCATTGAAGATATTCGTTTTTTCAACAATGGCTGAGTTAAACCCTCCCCAATAGGACTATGGCCGGGTCCTACCCGGGCCGTCGCAAAGGCGATAGGCTGCGAAGCGCAGGGGCATCTGTCGTGCTTACCCGCTATGCCACAGGTCTTGCGCGGGACCGGCCCGCACCCCCAAATCTCACATTACAAAACAAAGAGGTCCGCCATGCGCCGTCGTCATCTTCTCGCTGCCCTGCCCGCCGCAGCTTTAGCGCCACGCCTTGCCGCCGCGCAGGATTGGCCGCCCGGCCCCGTGCGCGCCATTGTGCCCTTCGCCCCGGGCTCTGCGACCGATACGGTCGCGCGCGTCTTTACCGAAAAAATGCGCGATACCCTTGGCCAGAATGTGGTGGTGGAAAACCGCGCCGGCGCCAATGGGCTGATTGGGGCCGAGGCCGTGGCCCGCGCCACGCCCGATGGCCTGACCGTGCTGATCGGCACCAATTCCACCAATGCCGCCGCAGGCGCCCTGTTCAAGCGCGTGCCTTTTGATGTGGACACCGCCTTCATCCCGGTCTCCACCCTCGGTTCCGTCCCCCTGCTGGTGGCGGTGCGGGCCGAATCGCGCTGGCAGAACCTGGCCGAATTGCTGGCCGAGGCGAAAGCCAAGCCGGAGGGCGTAACCTATGCCTCCGCGTCTTCGTCCCAGCAGGTTTCAACCGAACTCATGGCCCATATGGCCGGCGCCAAGATGCTGCGCGTGCCCTATCGGTCCTCGCCGCTCGCGGTGCAGGATCTGCTGGCCGGGCGGGTTGATCTTTTTGTAGCGGATCAATTGGTTATCCTGCCGCAGGCGCGGGATGGGAAGCTGCGCATCCTCGGCATCACTTCCCCGCAGCGTTCCGCCATGCTGCCAGAGATTCCAACAGTGGCCGAAGCTGGCAACCTGCCAGGCTATCAGATCACCGCCTGGTTCGGGCTTTTCGTGCCCGCCGGCACGCCGGCCCTGGCCGTTTCCCGCCTGAATGCCGCCGTGCGGCGCGCCGGGGAACAGGCGGATTTGCGCGAAAGGCTGTCTTCCGGCTTCGGGATGGTGGTTTCCACCTCCACCCCGGAAGAGGCTGCGGCCTTTGTGAAGGCCGAGACCCAGCGCTGGACCTCAGCAATTCGTACCGCGGGCATCGAGCCGGAATAGACATTTCGATATTTGTCAGGCTAGGCTGACAGTATGGCACGTACACCCAATGATGCGGCGGGGGCCCCGCCGTCAGATGTAGCCGCCCTTTCCTTCGAGCAAGCGCTCGCGGAGCTTGAGGGAATTGTGCGGGAATTGGAAAGCGGCAAGGGTGCCTTGGAAGCCTCGGTCACCGCTTATCAGCGCGGCGCGGCGCTGAAGCGCCATTGTGAGGCGAAGCTCGCGGAAGCGGAGCAGAAAATCCAAGCCATTGTTGATAGCCCTGCCGGGCTATCCTTGCGAGACGTGGAATAGCGCGCCGCATGTCTGCGCCCATGCCCGATCCCGCCAAGGCCCTTGCTGCCGCCATGTCGGCAGCAGCAGCCGAAATTGATCAGGCGCTTGATGCGCTGATCCCGCCGCCGGAAGGCGATGAGGCGCGGCTGTTTGAAGCCATGCGCTATGCCAGCATGGGCGGCGGCAAAAGGCTGCGCGGTTTCCTGGTGCTGGAAGGGGCGGCGCAATTCAGCGTTTCGCGCGAAGCGGCCTTGCGCGTGGCGGCAGCGATTGAAATGCTGCACGCCTATTCACTGGTGCATGATGATCTGCCCTGCATGGATGATGATGATCTGCGCCGCGGCAAGCCCACCGTGCATCGTGCCTTTGATGAAGCAACCGCCGTACTGGCCGGCGATGCGCTGCAAACCCAGGCCTTTCTGGTCTTGAGCGAACCCGACACACACCCCGACCCCGCCGTGCGCGCTGAGCTGTGCCGCACCTTGGCGCGCGCTGCCGGGGCGCGTGGCATGTGCGGCGGGCAGATGCTGGATATGCTGGCGGAAGAAGCGGGCCGGCCTTTGGAAGAAGCGGAAATCGGCCGGCTGCAATTGCTCAAGACCGGCAAGCTGATTGAATTTTCTGCTGAAGCTGGCGCCATTCTCGGCAAGGCACCCATCCAGCTACGCCATGCGCTTTCTGCCTATGGCCGTGATATGGGCGCTGCCTTTCAGATTGCCGATGATGTGCTGGATGCCACCGCCTCAGCCGAGGAAACCGGCAAGCGCACCGGCAAGGACGCCGATGCAGGCAAGGCCACTTTGGTCGGGCTTTTGGGACTTGAACGCGCCAGGCTTCAAGCGGAACGGCTTGCAGCCCAGGCGCAAGATCATCTGGATCCGTTTGGGGAAGCAGCGGCGCATTTGCGCGCGCTGGCCGGTTACACAATCGCGCGGAGAAGCTAAATGAACCGTCCTGTCACACCGCTGCTCGATCGTATCACGATCCCAAGCGATATGCGGAATTTCTCGGGCGAACAATTGAAGCGCCTGGCCGAAGAATTGCGCGCCGAGACCATTGACGCGGTTTCCGTCACCGGCGGGCATCTTGGCGCATCGCTTGGGGTGGTGGAATTGACCGTCGCGGTGCATGCGATTTTTGACACACCGCATGACCGGCTGATCTGGGATGTCGGACACCAGGCCTATCCGCATAAGATTTTGACAGGGCGGCGCGATCGCATCCGCACACTGCGCCAGGGCGGCGGGCTTTCTGGCTTCACCAAACGGAGTGAGAGCGAATACGATCCCTTCGGTGCCGCGCATTCTTCGACCAGCATTTCCGCGGGCCTTGGCATGGCGATTGGCAGCCAATTACAGGGCAAGGATCGCCACGTGATTTCCGTGATTGGCGATGGGTCCATGAGTGCCGGCATGGCTTATGAAGCCATGAACAATGCCGGCGCATCCAAGGCGAACCTCATTGTCATCCTGAACGATAATGACATGTCCATCGCGCCGCCTGTTGGTGCGATGAGTGCTTATCTGTCGAAGCTGATTTCATCGCGCCCCTTCCTTTCGCTCCGCGATATGATGGCGCGGCTGGCCAAGCGCTTTCCCGCGCCATTGGAACGCGCCGCACGGCGCGCGGATGAATATGCGCGCGGCTTGCTGACCGGCGGTACGCTATTTGAAGAGCTTGGCTTCTATTATGTCGGCCCGGTGGATGGGCATGATCTGGACCATTTGCTGCCCATTCTGCGCAATCTGCGCGATACGGATCACAAAGGCCCAATCCTGCTGCATGTGGTGACGCAAAAGGGCAAGGGCTATGCGCCGGCGGAATCCTCGCCCGACAAATATCACGGCGTGGTGAAGTTCAATGTGATCACCGGCGAACAGGCCAAGGCGCCGCCTGGCCCACCTTCCTTCACCAAGGTCTTCGCCAATGCGCTGATCGCGGAGGCTGAGGCAGATGAGGGTATTGTCGCCATCAATGCAGCCATGCCAACCGGTACGGGGCTTGACCTGTTCGCGAAGAAATTCCCGCGCCGCAGCTTTGATGTTGGCATTGCCGAACAACATGCGGTGACTTTCGCGGCCGGGCTTGCGACCGAAGGGCTGAAGCCCTTTTGCGCGATTTATTCCACCTTCCTGCAACGCGCCTATGACCAGATCATGCATGATGTGGCGCTGCAATCACTACCCGTGCGCTTCGCCATGGATCGCGCCGGGTTGGTCGGCGCAGATGGCGCGACCCATGCGGGGTCTTTCGATATCGCCTATCTCGGCTGCCTGCCGAATATGGTGCTGATGGCCGCCGCCGATGAGGTGGAGCTGATGCATATGGTCGCGACCAGTGCTGCGATTGACGATCAGCCAAGCGGGCTGCGCTATCCGCGCGGCGAGGGCTTCGGTCTGGAATTGCCCAAGCGCGGTTCAGTGCTGGAAATCGGCAAGGGCCGCGTGCTGCGCGAAGGCAATGCGATTGCCATCCTGTCCTATGGCGCGCGCTTGCAGGAATGCCTGAAGGCAGCTGATGAATTGGCAACGCATGGGCTTTCCTGCACGGTTGCCGATGCGCGCTTTGCCAAGCCGCTTGATAGCGCTTTGGTGGAACGGCTGGCCCGTGAGCATGAGGTGCTGATCACGATCGAGGAAGGCTCCATGCTCGGCTTCGGCAGCATGGTGATGCATCATTTGGCAACGCGCGGCCTTTTGGATCGCGGGCTGAAAATCCGCCCCATGTGCCTGCCGGATGTGTTCATTGATCACGAAGCGCCGCGCAAGCAATATGATCAGGCAGGGCTGAATGCGCCGCAAATTGTGGCCACGGCGCTGGCCGCGCTGGGTAAGGCTGAGATGCAGTTGCCCGCGCGGGCGTAATCTTTCGCCCGCCTATTCCGCCGCTTGTCGCATGTGGCCTGCGAAGCGTGGCGCCACCTGTTCCATGAAAAGCCGGATGGAATTATTGGTCACCTCCGCGCTCATTGGCCCCAAGCGGAAGGAACAGATCACGCCACCCACGCCAGTTGCTTCAATCTCCGCCATGCGGGCGGCGACCGTCGCGGGCGCGCCGCAAACCAGCGCATGTTCCGGATTGGTGCGCGCGGGGGGCGCGGTTTCCTTTTTCATGATCACGCCCTGTTCGGCGTAGATCTTCTCACGCATGGCCTTGCGCTGCGCCTGCATCGCCTCAAAGGCCGGGATCGCGATGCGCCGCGCTTCCTCATCTGTTTCCGCCACCACCACATTGCGCCAGACCCAGCTTTCATCAAGGCAATGCGCGATATGCGCGGCGTCAAACCCCGCTTCCGTCAACGTGGCGCGATAGGCCGCCAGGCGCTTTTGCGTGACCTCCAGCGATTGCACATTCATCAGGAAAGGCAGGCCACGCCGCGCCAGGTGAAGCGCGCCATCTTCGGATGATGCGGCGCGGATCACGTAAGGGTGCGGCTTCGTGAAGGGCTCGGGCCGCAGCCGCGGCACATTCAATTCCCAGAACTTGCCCTTGTGCTGAAAACCATTCGGGCTGGTCCAGGCCTGCAGCATAATGCCCTCGGCTTCCTCATAGCGTTCCAGCGCTTCCTCCGCCGGGATGCCATAGCCCTGGTATTCATAGACGTTATAGGCAGTGCCGCGCCCAAGCCCGACAATCACGCGCCCGCCGGAAAGATTGTCCAAAAGCGACATTTGTTCCGCGAGCCGCATCGGGTGATGCAGCGAAACCTGCGCCACCGCGAAGCCAACCTTGATGCGCTTTGTGGCCGAAAGCACGGCAGCCGCGAAAGTCACCGGGTCCACATAGGCGCAATTGCCATCGAAATGATGCTCGGCAAGCCAGAGCACTTCAACGCCAAGCTCATCACACAGCTTGGCCTCCGCGATACTTTCCGCGATGACGCGATGATCACCGGAAGGCTCGCGGCTTTCGGGGAAGAGGAAATTGCTGAAGCGCAGCATGGTGGTCTCCACGGCGTGAATAACGCTAAGGTTAGATCAAGCCCACCAATGCGCAAGTTTTTTCCTTGCCCGCACCCGCCAGCCGGGCTGTAATTTACGTGAATGAGGGAGGTTTCGGCATGATCGGTAGGCGCGCGATGCTGGCGGCGGGGTTGGCGGCACCCGCGATCAAGGTTCAGGCACAGGAACGGCCAATTCAGATCATGGTGGGCTTCACGCCCGGCGGGAATATTGATCTGGCCGCGCGCATGGCCGCGCCTTTTCTGGAAAAATACTTGGGCGGGCAGCAGATCATTGTCGTCAATCGCCCCGGCGCCGGCGGGATGATCATGTTGAATGAGGTATCGGTGGCGCCGGCTGATGGGCGCATCGCCGCGCTGGTTTCCCTGCCCGCCTTGGTGACCGCTTTGCATGACAATACGCCGCGCTACCGCGTGGACAGCTTCGCCTATGTCGGGCTTTTGACCGACGAACCCTATACGATTTTCGTGGCCCCCAATTCGCCCTATCGCAGCCTGACCGATCTGATTGAAGCCGCGCGCGCCAAGCCCGAGGAAATCACCATGGCGGGCGCGGGCATAGGCAGCACGCCGCATCTGGCACTCATGCAATTGGAAAACGCCTCGGGCGCGCGCTTCACCTGGCTGCCCACCACCGGCGCGGGCCAGGCGATGCAATTAGTTCAGGGCGGGCATGTGGTGGGGTCCATTTCTACTGTCAGCCTGACCGTGCGCGCGCATCTGCAAGGCAGCCTACGGGTACTGGCGCTCATGGAAAAGCAGCGCTGGGAGAAGGCGGGCGATTTGCCGACGGTCGCGGAGGCCGGCTTTCCGCTGGCAGCGAGTTCAGCGCGCGGCTTTGCGCTGCCAGCCGCGACGCCCGAACCCATTCTGGCGCGCTGGGAAGAAGCAGTGCGCCGCACGGCGGAAGACCCGGAGTTCCGCGCCATCGCGGACCGGGATTTCCTGATCGTGCGGCACATGAACCGCGCCACCATGCGCGGCTTCGTGGATGAGCAATACGCCACCTATGGCGAGATGTGGCAGCGTACGCCCTGGAAGAAGTGACGCGTCAGGCGCGCCACATCCCCCCGCCATCCACATCCACCACCGTACCATTCACATAAACGCCACGCGGGCTCGCCAGGAAGACCGCCAGATCAGCGATTTCGGCTGATTCGATTGGGCGGTTGAAGGGCAGGCCGGTGATGGTTTCCGCCCAGCGTTCCTCATCGCCGAATTTCAGCTTCGCATTGACGCGCGCCTGGGTGATCATGCGATCGGTCTTGGTCACGGCGGGATTGATGCCGACAACCTTCACGCCATTGGCCTGCGTTGCCGCGCCCAAAGCTTGCGTGAAGGCAATCAAGGATGCATTGCCCGCGCCGCCGCAAATATAGCCGGCCTTGGGTGAACGCCCGGCCATGCCGATGATGTTCACCACCGCGCCCGCCTTGCGCGCTTCCATCGCCGGCAGATAAAGCTGGCACAGATGAATGTAGCCAAACACCTTCAGGCTCCAAGCTTCCTGCCAACGCTGGATGGAAATATCCTGCAAGCGCCCGGAAGGAATGGCGCCGGCATTATTCACCAGCACATCAATATCCGGAAAAGCGGCATGCAGCCTTTCGCGTTCTTCAACACGCGAAAGATCAGCGGCGAGGGTTTCAACCCGCACCTGCGACAGCGCGCGCACCTTATCGGCGGCGGCGGACAGTGCCGCCGTATCGCGCGCTGTCAGCACCACATCGCAGCCTTCGCGTGCGAAGGCTTCCGCGCAAGCCAGGCCAATGCCTTTTGATCCACCCGTGACAAGCACACGCTTGCCGGCAAGTTGCATATCCATGTTCACACCACCAATTCAATGAGGAA
>CAIYMY010000175.1 GCA_903927465.1 uncultured Rhodospirillales bacterium
CCCTATAAGGACAAGCCCGCTTTCGGCGCGATTGGCGAAGCCATGGGCGGGCTTCGGCACCTGACGGGCCATCCTGGCGAACAGGGGCTGCCGCCGCCGCGTTGCGGGGTTTCCATCAGCGATGATCTGGCCGGGATTTACTGCGCGCTTGCCGTGGTTTCGGCCTGCTGGGCGGTAAAGGGCGATCCCACAGCCAAGGGCCGCGTGGTGGATGTGGATTTGGTGAGCAGCGTGTTTTCACTCATGGAAGGCATGCTGCCGGAATATGGGCTGTTTGGCTGGGTGCGTCAGCCGCAGGGTGCTGCCATCAAAACCGCCGCCCCCACCAACACCTACCCCTGCGCCGATGGCAAATGGCTTTGCGTGGCCGGCAATTCCGATTTGATCTTCCGCCGCCTGATGGCCGCGATTGGCCGGCCCGAATTGGCGGATGCGCCGCGCTTCGCCACCAATGGGCTGCGCTGCGACAATGTGGCCGAGCTTGACGCCGCCATCGCCGCCTGGACCCGCACCAAGCCCGCCGCGGAGGCCGAGGCCATTTTGGAAGCGGCCGAGGTCCCGTGTTCTCGGCTTTATGACATGGCCGATTGCGCCAATGACCCGCATTTCCGGGAACGCGGCTGGGTGATGGAAGTGGCGGACCCTCTGCTGGGCCAGGTGCTGCACCCGGCGGCACCCTTCCGCTTTGATGGCGTGGCGCCGCAGGATGTTGTGCGCTGGCCAGGCCCGGCGGCGGGGGCGCATAATGACCATGTGTTCAAGGAACTTCTGGCCGAAGTGAAGGAGAAGCAGGCATGACCGGCAAGGTGACCATCAGCGAAGTCGCCCCGCGTGACGGGATTCAGTCCATCACCGGCGATTTTGTCCCGACCGAGGTGAAAACCGCCCTCATCCAGGCGCTCTATGATGCGGGGCTCCGGCGGATGGAAATCGGGTCCTTCGTGTCGCCCAAGGCCATTCCGCAAATGGCGGATACGGCGGCGGTGCTGGCATTCACGAGAACACTGCCGGGGCTGGAAAGCACGGTATTGGTCCCCAATCGGCGCGGCTTTGATGCGGCCTTGGCCGGGGGCGCGGACCGGCTTGGCTTTTTCATGTCGGCGACGGCGGGGCACAACAAGGCCAATCTGAACCGCACGCGGGAAGAAAGTTTTGCGGAATTAGCATCCTTGGTGCGCGATACGCCGAAGGGCACGCTGATCCGGTTCAACCTGTCTTGCGTGTTCCATTGCCCCTTTGATGGCGTGGTGGAAGATGCGGAAGCTTTGGATTGGGTGGAACGCATTGTCGCGCTGAACCCCGATATGGAAATCGCGCTGGCGGATACCACCGGTAATGCGAGCCCCGATCAGGTGCGGCGCGTTTTTGAAAAGGCTGAGGCCGCTTGGGGCCAGCGCTTCGCCTTTCATGGTCATGATACTTACGGCATGGGTGTTGCCAATGTGGCCGCGGCCTATGCCGCAGGTTGCCGCGTGATTGATAGCGCCGCGGGCGGCATTGGCGGCTGCCCCTTTGCGCCGGGCGCCACCGGCAATGTGGCGACCGAAGACGTGGTTTGGATGTTCCGCCGCATGGGGGTTGAAACCGGCGTGGCTTGGAATGGCCTGCTGGCGGCGGCCGATATGGCGGCGGGCATCAAGGGCGCCATTCCTGGCGGGCGGATGCGTGGCGTGCGCGCGGCGCGGCTTGCGGCCTAAAGGGTGATTGCTGGCCGCGCGAAATCACGGCGCGGCCGGAATTCCTCCATTTTTCGGACGCTTTTGCGGACCATAACCACTCTGCCTGATGCTTCAGTTCAGGCTTGGCGGAGTTTGCGCATGTCCGATAGCGAAATTACCCGGAAATTGGCAGAGCTTGACCGGCTACTGAACGACCCGGAAACCCGCATGGATGCCGGGCGCGTTTGGGCCTTGGCGCAGGAATTGAAAGCATCGGCTGTGGGCAGCGCCGCTTTGCGCCGGGCAGGCTGACAAGACGCTCCGCGAATATCGGCGGCCTTGGCGCGTTATGACCATCTGCCTTCCGGTTAAGGTTTTCGTTGTGCTCAGGGGAATACCGTCCTAGAAATGATCCTAGAAATTAGCCAAGACGGTCCCTGTGATAGAAACTTCTTCTGAAACCCACCCGTGCAAGATATGTGGGAATAATTCCATCTTTTTTGGCCAAGTGGATTTCAACAAGCATTGTGACGAAGTACGCAGCGGGAAACTTCCCCCATCGGGCATTCCGGTAACCTATTTCCGCTGCACGGCGTGTGGTTTCCTTTTCACACGCGATTTTGACGCTTGGTCGCATGCTGATTTTGGCGAGAAGATCTACAATGCCGAATACGCGTTTGTTGATCCGGATTTTGCAGAAAGGCGTCCGGCAGCCAATGCGTCCTACATTGCGCATAACTTTGGAATACACCGCCAAAAAATCCGTATTCTGGACTATGGCGGTGGCGAAGGCCGGATGATGGATTTGCTTCGCGCAGAGGGATTTCGTCTTGTGAACACTTATGATCCATTCAGCAGCAAGCACAATGTGAGTGATGGTCAGAAATATGATCTGATCACAGCATTCGAAGTGTTTGAGCATGTGCCAGACCCGGTAGCCACAATGCGCGACATTACCAAGCGACTTAAACCAGAATCAATGTTGCTTTTTTCGACGCTACTGCAACCTGAAGATCTGGCGCAAACTGGACTTGGTTGGTGGTATGCAGGGCCCCGCAATGGTCATATTTCTTTGCATTCGAAACTGTCGCTGGCGCTTCTGCTGAAGAAATTCGGCCTGACCTTGGCCTCTGCTCACCAGGGGCTTCATCTCGGTTTTGGCAAGTTGCCCAGTTTCGCTAGGGGGCTGATGAAGCAGCGGGAAGCGGCCGCAGCAGCAACCCCCTAATCCGCGCCATTGACTTTGGTGGCGGCGCAAACCCAAAGGCCTGATCCGAGTTGGTAATTACACAACTTGGATCAGGCGCTGGACCGTCATCAGATATGGCAGTTGGTGCCTTTGGGCTGAATGCAGCAATCCTTTAGTATTGCAGCACGCGCGGCATATCCTGCGCCGCTGCGATCCAGCTTTTCACGGCGCTGAGTGATGGTGTCTGACGCACAAGCTTTTTCTCCGCATTGGTTTTGGTCAGGGCATCGAACAGGTTTTGCGCCTTGCGTTGTGCCAATTCCGGTACTGTATCCACGCCGGCGGCTTCCAGCAGGTCTGCGTATTCCTCGCCAACGCCGTTCACGCGCATCAGATCAGCACGATTGGCGAATTTGAGGATGAGCTTCCCGGAAATACCGGTTTTCGCAGCAAGCGCCTCTCGATCCTTTGGTTTCGAGGTTTTGGCCAGCAAGGCTGACGTATCGGCGACGCCGCTGGCGCGCAGCTTGTCCCCCATGACCTTGCCAATGCCTTCAATAGTTTCGATCTTGTAGTTCATGGCTTGATCTTTCCTTATGTGACAAAGACAATGATAACTTATCGGGAAATCACCTTATGGCAAGATGGCCAAAGACCGCTGCTTTGCGGCGCGATTCGATAGAGTGAATTGGTCGGGGCTTCAGGCCACCACGTTGAAGTTTCAGGAGATTTGGGGTGCCGCGCCATCTGATAAAGCGTTCCTTTCGCCTGACCGGGCACGCGACCTCGGTCGCGCTTGAGGCAGAATTCTGGGCCGAGTTGGAAGCGCTTGCGCAGGAAAATGACCAAAGCCTGGCCGCCCTGGTGGTGAGCGTAGATGAGGCGCGGGCCGCGCGGGGCTTACCGCTGGCAAGCGCACTGCGCCTTGCGGCGCTGACCCATGCGCGCGGGCGATAATCCTGCGGCGAGCTTGCAAAATTCACATGGGGACTGTCCGAATGCCGCCTAGGGGCTTAGCGTTGTCAGCATGGCTGGCAGAAGCTGCGATTCGTGCTGATGATCCTCGCCCTCACTTTGGGGTCGCTTGCGCTGCTGTCGCTGGCGGCGCCCTTGCTGGCGCGGTCGGCGCTTGGCGTCAGGCTGCTTTATGCCGGCGCGGCCTTGGCTTCTTTGGTATTCGCGCTGGGCGGGATTATCGGGCTGATCGCAGCACCCACCACGCTCTCCCTGCCCTTTGGCCCGCCCTGGGGGGTGATGCGGCTTGCGCTTGACCCGCTTTCCGCCTGGTTCCTGCTGATTCTGGGCCTTTGCGGCGTTGCTGCTTCCGCGTTCGCCTTTGGCCATGTGAAGGGGCCTGAGGCTGCGCGGCGGCTGGTACCTTATCCGCTGTTTCTCGCCGGCATGGCGCTGACCTTGCTCGCCGCGGATGGGTTTACCCTGGTGCTCGGATTTGAACTCATGTCCTTCGCGTCATGGGTGCTGGTCGCGCATGAACATGAACACGCGGAAAATCGCCGTGCCGCGCGGCTTTATCTGGGCTTCGCGGCATTGGGGGGCGCGGCGCTGATCCTGTGTTTTGGCTTGCTGGCCGCTGGCGTATCGGCGGGGGCGGGTTTCGCTGCCTTGCGCGCCGCGCCGCCGGATGGCTTGCGCGCTTTGGCGATATTGGTGCTGGTGTTGATCGGCGCCGGATCAAAGGCGGGGCTAGTGCCTTTGCATGTCTGGCTACCCTTGGCGCATCCCGCCGCACCCAGCCATGTGAGTGCGCTGATGTCAGCCGCCATGACCAAGGTGGCGCTATATGTGTTGGCGCGTGTGATCTTTGACCTGGCCGGCCCGGCGCAGCCGCTGTTTTGGGGTGCGGTGCTGATGGCGCTGGGCTTGGCCTCGGCCATCATGGGGGCGCTGCGCGCGGCTTTGGAGGAAGACACCAAAACGCTGCTGGCCTGTTCCACCATCGAAAATATTGGGCTGATCACGGTGGGGCTTGGCCTGGCGCTGGCGTTTCGCGCGGCGGATTTGGGCGCGCTGGCGGCCGTGGCGGCAGGGGCCGCGCTGCTGCATGCGCTGAACCACGCCATGTTCAAGACGCTGCTGTTTTTGGGCGCGGGTGAGGTGCTGCATGGCGCGGCATCGCGGCGCATGGATCGGCTGGGCGGCCTGATCCATGCCATGCCCTGGACTGCTGGCCTGGTGCTGCTGGGTGCCGCTGCCGCCGCTGCGCTGCCACCGCTTTCGGGCTTTGCCTCAGAATGGTTGCTGTTGCAGGCGCTGATCGCCGCCTGGCGCGTGGGGGATTTGGCGTTTCAGATTGGCGCCGCGGCGGCAACTGCCCTGGCGGCGCTGGCCGTGGCGCTGGCGGCTGCGGCGATGCTGCGCTTTTACGGTATGGTGTTTCTGGGCCGGCCACGCAGCCCGCGCGCCGCAGGTGCCGCCGAGCTTTCCGGCGTGGCACGTGCTGCGCTGATCATGCCCGCCGCGCTGACCGTGATCTTTGGCCTGATACCAGGGCATTTGCTGGAACTCGCCGCGCCGGCGCTGCGGCTGCTGACAGGTGCTGGGGCGGGGCTATCCGCCTTGGGCGGCGTGACGGTGACCGTGGCAGAAGGCGGCGCCGGTTATGCCCCGTTGATCGTTTTTGTGTTGTTGCTGCTGCTGGGGGGTGGCGTTGTGCTGCTCCTGCGGCGGCAGGCGCCGGGCATTGTGCGTGGCCCCGCCTGGGATTGCGGCTTCATCGCGGCGCCGCATCATCTGCCCTTTGGCGATCCGGCGACGCAAGTTTCCGCCGCCGGCATGGCGCAACCACTGCGCCGCATGCTGGGCAAGACGCTGCTGGCAGCGCGGGAGAAGGTGGAAATGCCACCCCCCGGCACTACCGCGCCCGCACGTTTGCAGGCGGGGTTTCATGATCCTGTGCTGGCGCTGATTTCCGGGCCCTTGCCGCGGGTGCGTGATAGGCTGGCGGCGCTGGCGGAACGCTTGCGTGATTTCTCGCTCAGGCAATGTCTGGCGCTTGGCTTTGCGGTGTTGCTTGCGTTGATGGCGCTGCTGATTTGGCTGGAACGGACATGAGTTTCGTGACCGGCTTTTTGACGCAGCTTTTGCATCTGGCGCTGCTGCTGGCGCTGGCGCCGGTGCTGACAGGTTTTGTGCGTTGGCTGAAGGCGCGGCTGATGGGAAGGCGCGGGCCGCATCCCTTGCAGCCCTGGCGCGATTTCTTGAAGCTTTTGAAGAAGCGCCCGGTGCTGGCGGAAAACGCCTCCATCATTTCGCGCGCTGCGCCTTATGTCGCGGTGGCCTCCGCGTTGCTTGCGGCGGCGCTGGTGCCGAGTTTTGCGCGTGGCATGGTGCTGGCACCTTTCGCGGATTTACTGCTGATTGCAGGGCTTTTGGCGCTGGGGCGCTTTGCCATGGCGCTGGCGGGGATGGATGTCGGCACCGCCTTTGGCGGTATTGGTGCGACACGCGAAATGGCCTTTGCTGCGCTCGCGGAACCTGCCTTGGTATTAGCCGCGTTGATTTTCGCCATTCTGGCCGGCACAACGAATCTGGATGTGATTACTGGGATTTTCCAGGAAGGCACGCTAGGGCTGCGTGTCTCGCTCGGCTTTGCTGCGCTTGCGCTGCTGGCGGTGGCCGTTGCGGAAAACGCGCGCATCCCGGTTGATAATCCCGCAACGCATCTGGAACTCACCATGGTGCATGAGGCCATGATCCTGGAAGCATCCGGGCGGCATTTGGCGTTGTGGGAATTTCAGGCATCGCTCCGCCTCACGCTTTGGTTCGCGCTGCTGGCAGCGGCTTTTCTGCCCTTTGGCATGGCGGCGCCTGGCGCGGGGCCAATCGCCTGGGTGATGGGGCTATGCGTCTTCATCACGAAAATGGCCGCGCTTGCCTTTGCGCTGGCAGTGTTTGAATCCACGATTGCCAAGATGCGTGTCTTTCGTGTGCCGGAATTTTTGGGCGCGGCGCTGCTGCTTGGCTTGTTGGGCGCGTTATACCTTTTTGTCTCGACGGGGCTGTCATGAGTTTCGGGCAGCTTCCCTATGATCTGGCGCATTTGCTGGGTGGGGCGGTGCTGTTGCTATCTTTTGTGCTGCTGTATCAGCGGCGCATTTCTGCGGTGATCAATGCCTTCGCGACACAAGGCGCGCTGCTGGCTCTTGCCGCTGCTTGGCAAGGTTATGTGCAGGGTGCTGCAGGGCTTTACGTGACGGCGGCGATTGCCTTTGGCGCCAAGGCGGTGCTGATCCCCTATGCGCTGCATCGGCTGGTACGGCGCTTCAATTTGCACCGCGGCGTTGATCCCGCCCTTGGCATTGGCGCTTCGCTGATTGCCGGCGTGGCGCTGGCGGGCTTCGCCATGCTGGTGGTGCTGCCGGCAACTGCCGGGCAGCGCGCCTTGGCGCGGGAAGATTTGGCGCTGGCGCTTTCCGTTGTGCTGCTGGGCGGCCTGATGATGATCACGCGGCGCAATCTGATCAGCCAGGTGATCGGGCTGCTCAGCTTGGAAAATGGGTTGATCCTTGCCGCCGTGGGTGTCGCCGGTATGCCGCTTGTGATGGAACTTTCCACCGCCGCGCTAGTGTTGATGCTGGCGGTGATCGCTGGCGTCTTCGCGCTGCAAATGGGCGAGAGCTTCCAAAGCCTGGATACGGAAAGCCTGGATACACATAGGGGGGAAGGCGAATGATGCCGCTGCCCTGGATCATGGTGTTCTTCCCCTGGGTGGGTGCGCTGGTCTTGCTGGCCTTGCCAAGACTTCGCGCCGCCGCGGCGGTGAATATCGGCTGCGCCGCCCTTTCCTTTCTGCTGGCCTTGGCGCTGTTCACCGTGCCGCATGGTGAACAGGGCTGGACGCGCATTGATGCGCTGAACCTGCCCTTTGTGCTGCTGGCGTCTTTTGTGGCTTTGACCACCGCCATTTTCTCGGCGGCCACGCTGGCGGCGGAGGAGTTCGATCACTGGCGCATCCGTGCCTATCACGGCGCTTTTCAGGTGTTTCTCGGCGCGCAATACCTCGCGCTGCTGTCGGATAATCTTGGCGTGCTTTGGGTGGCGATTGAAATCGCAACCCTCGCCACTGTGCTGATGGTGGCGGTGCATCGCACGCCGGCGGCGATGGAAGCGGCATGGAAATTCTTCATGCTCTGTGGCTTTGGCATTGCGCTGGCACTGTTCGGTACCATCTTGCTCTATTCCGCCGCGCAAGCATTGCTGGATGCGGAAAGCGGGCTTTCCTGGGCGGCACTGCGGCGCGTGGCCGCGCGGTGTGATGCGGATACGCTGAACCTCGCCTTCGTTTTTCTGCTGGTGGGCTATGGCACCAAGGCGGGCCTGGTGCCGCTGCATTCCTGGCTACCCGATGCGCATGCCGAAGGCCCTATTGCGATTTCCGCCGTGCTATCCGGGCTTTTGCTGAACGCTGCGATGCTGGCTGTGCTGCGCGCAAAAGCCATTGTCGGCGCGCATCCCGGCACCATTGCGGTCGGGCCTTTGCTCATGACGCTCGGGCTCGCTTCAGTGCTGCTGGCATCGCTGGCACTTTGGCGGCGGCGAGACGCGCGGCGCTTTTTTGGTTGGAGTTCCATTGAACATATGGGCATTGCCGCTTTTGCCTTTGGTGTTGGTGGCCCGGCGGCGACGCTTGCGGGCTTGCTGCATATGATGGGTCATTCACTGGTGAAAAGCGCGATTTTCTTCGGTATTGGGCGCGCCGTGCAGCAGAAGGGCAGCCAGAAACTCGCGGATATTTCCGGGCTGGTCGCGAGTGATCCCTGGCTTGGCTGGGGGCTTGCCTTGGCGATTGGCGCCATTGCCGGGCTGCCGCCCTTTCTGCTTTTTGCTTCCGAATATGCCGTACTGAATGCGGCTATGGCAGCGCAGCCTTGGCTTGCTGTGGCACTTGCGCTTGGGCTGGTGCTGGCGGTGACGGCGCTGATCCATACGCTGCAAGCGCTATGTTTTGGTGTGGCAACACCTGATGTGGCGCCTTCTGGCAGCGCGCTTGCGGTGCTTGTGCCGCTTTGGCTGCATTTGGCGGTGGCGTTGTTGCTGGGGCTCGCCATGCCCACGCTTTTCAGCGGTTTTCTCAAGGCGGCAGCGGGGATGGTCGGATGATGGGGCCGGCTTCCAGCCTGATCCGCAGCGGCAATCCGCAAGGGGCAAAACCTTATGAGCGGTTTTTGCTCTCCCCCACCGCCTGGGGACAATTGCCGGCGGCTTTGCAGCAGGAAACGGAATTGGCGCTGCTTGGGCTTTGGGCAGATGCGACGCAGGTGCATGCCTGCTTCCTGCATGAACCAAGCGCGGAAGCGGTGCTGGCTTCAACACCGGCGGCGGGGTGGAATTACGCCGCGCTTTCCCCCGCGCGCCCCGGCGCGGTGCGCTTTGAACGCATGATTCTGGAATTATGGGGCCATCGCGCCGAGGGTGCTGTGGATTTGCGCCCATGGCTGGATCACGGGCGCTGGAATCTGCGCCACCCGCTTGCTGCCAAACCCATCCCCTTTGCGGGAGAAGCCCCGCAGCCGGAATTCCTGCCGGTAGAAGGGGAGGGCATTCACCAAATCCCTGTTGGCCCCATTCACGCCGGCGTCATTGAACCCGGACATTTCCGCTTTTCTGTCCAGGGGGAAGTGGTGGTGCGGTTGGAACAGCGGCTTGGCTACACGCATAAGGGCACGCTTTCGCTCATGCTTGGCACGTCGCCCCGTGCGGCGGTGCGTTATGCGGCGCGGCTTTCCGGTGACACAACGGTTGCGCATTCCTGGGCGTTTTCTGCGGCAGTGGAAGCAGCGCTTGGCGTGACGGCGCCACCGCGCGCGCTGCATTTGCGCGCGTTGATGCTGGAATTAGAACGCATCCATAATCACCTGAATGATTGGGGTTTTGTCTGCAATGACGCGGCCTTCGCTTTCCCCCATGCGCGCTGCGGTTTTCTGCGCGAAGGCGTACTGCGCGCAGTCGCCGCCGCTTTCGGCCACCGGTTGATGATGGACCGCGTTCTGCCTGGTGGTGTCGCGCCCGATATCGCGCCGCGCGGGGCCGAGGCGATTCTAGCCGCGCTGGATGCGGTGGAAGCGGAAATCCCATCACTGATGCAGATTTATGAGGCGCATGCCAGCTTGCAGGATCGGGTGGTAACAACAGGATATCTGCGCCCCGATTTGGCGCGCGCCTTCGCCGCGGGTGGGCATGTGGGCCGCGCTTCTGGCCGCGGTTTTGATGCGCGCCGCCTGCCGCAAAACCAACCCTATCCAACGCTGCGTTTCGACGTGCCGTTGCTCGAAACGAGCGATGTAGACGCGCGGGTGCGGATTCGTGTGTTGGAACTCAGTCAATCCATCGCCCTTGTGCGGCAAATCCTGGCCAGCTTACCGGCGGGCGAAACGATGGCGCCTTTGCCGGTGCGCGCCGGCGAAGGTGTGGCAATGATTGAAGGCTTTCGCGGTGAATGCCTGCATTGGATCGCGCTTGATGATGGCGGGATCATCCGTGGTCTTTTCCCGCGCGATCCTTCCTGGCTGCAATGGCCACTGCTGGAGGCAGCGATTGAAGACAATATCGTCGCCGATTTCCCGCTATGCAATAAATCCTTCAATTGTTCCTATAGCGGGGTGGATTTGTGATGCTGTGGCCGAAGCTCGCCCGCGCGCTTTTCGCAAAGCCCCTCACTGATAATGCGCCGCTGGTGCCGCGTGAGACCATTCAGGCTTTGGGCGAAAGGCTGGCCGCGACTAGCCGCGCGCGGCTTGGCCGTAGCCTTGCGATCCGTGAAGTGGATAGCGGTTCCTGCAATGGCTGTGAGCTGGAAGTGAATGCGCTGCAGAATGTTGCCTATGATCTGGAACGCTTTGGGCTGCGCTTTGTCGCCTCCCCCAAGCATGCAGATGTGCTGCTGGTGACCGGCCCCGCATGTCTGAACATGCGCGAGGCATTGGAACGCGCGCTTGCCAGCACGCCGGAGCCACGCTGGGTGGTGGCGGCGGGCGATTGCGCCGTCGATGGTGGCGTCTTCAAGGGTTCCTATGCGGTGGAAAACGGCATTGCCGCCGTGCTGCCGGTGGATTTGCTGATCCCCGGCTGCCCGCCTACGCCCGCGCAATTGCTGGAAGGGCTGCTTTCCCTGCTGGAAACAGAAGCGGCAAAAAAATAGGGCCGGCTGGATTTAACCAGCCAGCCCAGAGGTACCGCCCGAAGACGGACCAGTTGCGGCGCGGCATGCCGGGAATGAGCCGCGCGACGAAGTGAGAATGCCAGCCCTCACCTCTCGCCCCCGTGAGCTGCAGCTTAATTTTTATCAAGAATGTTAGGGGCCTTCAGATCAGGCAAAGCTCAGCCAAATCGCGCCGCAGCTTGGGCGGCAGGGCTTCCAGGCCGCGGGTTGGCGGGCGGGCCTGGTTCACATCCGCCGGCGCTTCCTCCGGCTTCAAATAGCGCCAGCCCTGGAAGGGCTTCATCTGGCGGGCTTCCACCGCCACCAGCTCAGGATCCAGCAACAGGGCCGCGCAGGGGGTTTTGTCGTCCCATTCTTCCTCGCGGATTTCCAGGATGCGCTGGCGCACGCGGATAAAGCCGCCAATCACCCAATAGATCGAACCACCATTGCAGAGTTCCTCCACGCGCTTGGGGAACATGCGCGTCCAGGCGCGCAAGGGCGGGTCTTCCTTCAGGCGGAGCGCCTGCAACGCCGTCAGCGCCGCGACATCCTTGGGACCGACCGAGATTTTGATGAGGTTCAACACAGGGCTTCAATGGCCGGAAGCGCCCCGAGTCGGCAAGTGCCTTATGTCAAAGCGCGCCAGCCAATATCCCGCCGGCAAAACCCGCCCGGCCAATCGAGCAGGTCCACGGCGGCATAGGCGGCATCGCGTGCTTCGCGCAAAGTCTTGCCGGTGGCCGAGATACCCAGCACGCGGCCGCCGGTAGCAATCAAGGCGCCATCATCGCGCCGCGCCGTGCCGGCATGGAAAACCTGCACGCCCGGCACCTGCCCGGCCAATTCCAGACCGCGGATTTCGCTGCCCTTGGTATAGCTGCCCGGATAGCCACGCGCGGCCATGACCACCAGTATGGCGTGCAGCGCTTCCCAGCGAAGGTCAAAGCGCGCCAATTCGCCATCACAAGCGGCGAGCAAGGCCGGCAGCAAATCGGATTTCAAGCGCAGCATCAGTACCTGACATTCGGGGTCACCAAAGCGCACATTGAATTCGATCAGCTTTGGGCCTGCCGCGGTAATCATCAGCCCGGCGAAAAGCACGCCTTTGAAGGGCGCACCGCGCCGCGCCATTTCGGCCAGTACCGGGCGGATGATGCGCGCCATGACATCCTGCTGAAGTGCCTCAGTGAAAATCGGCGGTGGCGAGTAAGCACCCATGCCGCCAGTATTGGGGCCGGTATCGCCATCCCCCACCCGCTTATGGTCCTGCGCGGCACCCAGCGGCAAAGCGGTGGCGCCATCACACAGCGCGAAGAAACTGATTTCCTCACCCACCAGGCATTCCTCGATGACTACGGAAGCCCCCGCCGCGCCATGGATGCGGTCTTCCATGATATGGGCAATGGCGGCTTCAGCTTCGGTGATAGTCGCGGCCACCACCACACCCTTGCCGGCGGCGAGCCCATCCGCCTTCACCACAATCGGCGCGCCCTTTTCACGAATATAGGCGCGCGCGGCGGCGGCATCGGTGAAGCGCGCCCAGGCGGCCGTGGGCGCGCCGGCGGTATCCGCCACTTCCTTGGTGAAGGTTTTGCTGCCTTCCAATCGTGCAGCAGCGGCAGAGGGGCCAAAGCATTTCAGGCCCGCAGCGGCGCAGGCATCCGCAAGGCCGAGCGTGAGTGGCGCTTCCGGCCCGACCACCACCAGATCAATGGCCTTGTCCTTGGCGAAGGAAAGCAGGCTGGGAATATCCTCGGCACCAATCGCGATACATTCCGCCATTTCGGCAATGCCGGCATTGCCTGGCGCGCAGAACAGCTTGGTCAGCAGCGGCGATGCCGCCAATGCCCAGCAGAGCGCGTGTTCGCGGCCACCGCCACCCACCACCAGAACGCGCATCTCACCCCCCGCAGCCAGTTTGAAAAGCGGTGATTACGCTTTGCGTTGCTTGGCGCCAAGGTGGGTTTCAGCCGAGCCGGTTCGGGTCCGAATCCAGCGCGTAGCCGGCGGAACGCACGGTGCGGATCAGATCAACCTCATGATCCTGATTGATCGCCTTGCGCAGCCGGCGGATATGCACATCCACGGTGCGCGGTTCCACATGGATATCGCGGCCCCAAACTGCATCCAGCAATTGTTCGCGCGCAAAAACGCGGCCCGGGTGTTGAAGGAAGAATTCAAGCAGCCGGTATTCTGTCGGGCCCAAATGCAACGGCCGCCCGTCGCGCGTCACGCGATGTGCATCCTGATCCATGGCGACATCAGCGTAAGCCAGCGTGCCCTTGGAAGCCACGCGACCAGACCGACGCAGCAAGGCGCGGATGCGCGCAATCACATGCTCCATCGCGAAGGGCTTGGCGATGTAATCATCCGCGCCGATATCAAGCGCGCGCACCGCATCCTGGTCTTCCGTGCGGGCGGTCACCATGATGATGGGCAAATCGCGCGTTTCCGCGCGGCGGCGGAGCTGGCGGCAGACTTCAATGCCCGATAGCGATGGCAGCATCCAATCCAGCAACATGACATCAGGCCGCGCTTCGGCCACACGCAGCAGCGCTTCCTGGCCATCTGCGGCTTCATCCACGCGGAAACCCTGTTTTTCCAGATTGTAGCGCAACAGTGTCAGAAGGGGTGCCTCATCTTCCACGATCAGAACCGTGGGCTTGGCGAGGCTGCTGTAGTTTTCTGCCATCATGTTCATGCCTATTCGCCTGGTACGCGGACGACCGCGAATGCAGAGTTATCGCCTTTTGGTCGATCTTCCGGCAGGGTTTCACCGCGTACGGCGAAATGAATACGCTCTGCGATGTTTGTAGTGTGATCGCCAATGCGTTCCAGATTCTTGGCGATGAACAGCATATGGGTCGCGGCGGTGATATTGCGCGGGTCTTCCATCATATGCGTCAGCATTTCGCGGAAAATGCCGTTGTAGATTTCATCCACCGGTTCATCCGCGCCCCAGACGCGTTCCGCCGCATCGGCATCGCTGTGCACCAGCGAATCCATGGCGGCCTTCAGGTTTTCCTGTACCAAATGCGCCATGCGTTCAAAGCCATTCATGCTGCCAAGCGCGGGTAAGGACGCAAGAACGATGGACCGCTTGGCCGCATTGGCTGAGTAATCGCCGATGCGTTCCAGATCATTCGAAACCTTCATGCAGGCGATGATCAGGCGCAAATCCGCGGCCATGGGCTGCCGCAGCGCCAGCAGGCGCACGCAAAAGGCTTCTACTTCACGTTCAAGCTGGTCAATCTGCACATCGCGCTGCACCACTTCGCCGGCCAAATCACTATCCCGGCGCACCAAGGCGCGGGTGGCATCGGCCACCTGGCGTTCCACCAGCCCGCCCATGCGCGCGATCATGTCGCGCAGCTTGCGCAAATCCTCATCATAGCTGCGGACAATATGTTCTGTTGGCATGTGTATGCTCCTGTCTGGCTCAGCCAAACCGACCGGTGATGTATTCTTGCGTCTTTGGGTGCTTGGGCGCGGTGAACAACTGCGCCGCCGGCGCCACTTCAATCAGCTCACCCAGATAGAAAAACGCGACCTGATCCGCGCAACGCGCGGCCTGCTGCATGTTGTGCGTGACAATGGCAATGGTGAAGTCGCGCTTCAATTCGTCAATCAGCTCCTCGATCTTCAAGGTGCTGATGGGGTCAAGGGCTGAAGTTGGTTCATCAAACAGGATCACCTCAGGCCGTACGGCGATGGTACGCGCGATGCAAAGCCGTTGCTGCTGCCCACCGGAAAGCCCAAGCGCAGATTTATCCAGCCGGTCCTTAACTTCATTCCAAAGTGCCGCACGCGTCAACGCCCATTCAATCCGCTCACCCATTTCGGATTTGGAGAGCTTTTCATGAAGTTTAATGCCGAAGGCAATGTTATCAT
Source organism: uncultured Rhodospirillales bacterium (assembly GCA_903927465.1). Taxonomy (GTDB): domain Bacteria; phylum Pseudomonadota; class Alphaproteobacteria; order Acetobacterales; family Acetobacteraceae; genus Neoroseomonas. The sequence goes on from CAIYMY010000175.1 coordinate 14,900, forward strand.
AAATTGTCATCGGGAAGGGCGTTGGTTTTTGAAAGACCATGCCGACCTTGGCGCGGAGTTCATTTACACCCACCGCATCCGAGATGATGTTCTGTCCGTCCAGAAGTACTTCACCGGTGGCGCGCTGGCCGGGGTAAAGGCTGTACATCCGGTTCAAAATGCGCAGCAAGGTGGATTTGCCGCAGCCGGATGGCCCAATCATGCCGGTAACCTGGCGGTCCGGCAGATCAAGATTGATGCCCTTCAGCGCGCGGTTATCGCCATAGAAGAAATCCAGGTTGCGAATGGCAACACGCGCATCATTCAGCGCGGCTTCAGAACGTGCCTGCATCCCGCCGAAGCTTTTCGATCCGGTGGGCTGATTTTGCGTTTCGGTGGAAAGGCTCATGGTTCCGTCCTTCCGGTCATGTGCGGCTGCGCAACAGGGTGCGCGCAAGGATGTTAAGGCTAAGAACGCCAAGGGTGATCAAAAGCGCACCAGCCCAGGCCAGCGCGATCCAATCTTCAAAAGGTGAGCCGGCGAAGGAATAGATCGTCACCGGCAGGCTCGACATCGGCTTTGAGAGATCCGTGGACCAAGCATTATTGCCGAGTGAGGTGAAAAGTAATGGCGCGGTTTCGCCCGCCACACGCGCCACGGCCAGCAGAATGCCAGTCATGATGCCGGCGATGGCGGAACGCCAACAGACCAGCACGATCATTTTCCACTTCGGAGCGCCAAGGCCCACCACCGCTTCACGCAGCGTATTCGGGATGAGTTGCAGCATGTCTTCCGTGGTGCGCACCACGATGGGGATCACGATGATGGCAAGCGCGGCAATACCGGCCCAGCCGGAAAACCCACCGAAGGGCAGCACCAGGATCTGATAGACAAAAAGCCCTATCAGGATGGAAGGCGCGGAGAGCAGAATGTCTGAGACAAACCGCACAGCATTACCCAGCCAGGAATCCTTGGCGTATTCGGCCAGGTAAGTACCAACCAGCATGCCGATTGGCGTGCCAATGGCAGTGCCGATAACGGATTGGATAAGGCTGCCTACAATGGCATTCAGCAGCCCACCCTCAGAACCGGGGGGCGCGGTGATGTGCGTGAAGACCCGCAGCGAAAGGGCGTCAAAGCCGCGATAGAAAAGCGTGATCAGAATTGAAGCCAGCAACACAAGGCCAATCACCGTGGCCGCGATGCAAAGCGTGCGAATGATGATATCTGCCCGCTTGCGGGAGGCACCAAGCCGCGCCGCCATGGCGGCATCCTTGCGCGGGCCGGGATGGGGCATGGAAGAAAGCGAAAGCGACATGGTTCAGGCCTTCAGCCGCGAACGCAGCAGATAGCGCGATGTTGCCAGCACCACAAAGGACAGCAGGAACAGGATGAAGCCAAGCGCCAGCAGCGACGACAGCTTTAGGCTACCGATTTCACTTTCGCCGAATTCAAGCGCGACAAGCGATGCAATCGTATTCCCAGGCCCAAAAAGCGAGGTTGAAATGCGGTTCGCATTGCCGATCACAAAGGTCACCGCCATGGTCTCACCCAAAGCGCGCCCAAGGCCGAGCATGATGCCGCCCACCACGGAAACCCGCGTGTAGGGAATAACGACACCCTTCATCACTTCCCAGGTGGTGGCACCAAGGCCATAGGCACTTTCCTTGAAAACAGGCGGCACTTGTTCAAAGACATCGCGCATGGTGGCGGCAATGAAAGGCAGCACCATGATGGCCAGGATGAAGGCCGCGGTGAACAGGCCGGTACCGAAGGGCGCGCCCTGAAACAGAAAGCCAATGACCGGCCATTCCCCGATATTATCAATGATCCAGGGCTGAACATTTTGCGCGAAAGCCGGTGCAATGACAAAGAAGCCCCACATACCGTAGATGATGGAAGGCACCGCGGCCAAAAGCTCCACCGCCGTGCCGACCGGCCGCCGCATCCATGGCGGCGCCAATTCCGTCAGGAAGAAGGCAACGCCAAAGGCCAAGGGTACAGCCAGAACAATGGCGAGTACTGCGGTGACAATGGTGCCATAAATGGAAACACCGGCGCCGAATAATTCCTGCACCGGGTCCCATTCCGTGGATGTCACGAAAGCGATACCAAAGGCGCGAAAGGCCGGCAGGCCCGCGATGAACAACTCAATGATCAGCGCGCCAAGTAGGATCAGCACTAAAATGCCGGCGGCCTGACAGATCAGGGCGAATACCTTATCGCCCAAGCCGCTGGAACGCCGTGTTGCCTTGATGGGCATTACGCTTTCGGACGCCAAGGAACACCCCCGGGTTAGCCTGTGAATGAAAGCCCGCAGGCAAGTCCAACCTGCGGGTGAAGAAACGTCTTAGCTGCCGAAGCTTTGCCGCCAGGAAGCCCTGACCGCGTTATGCACCGATTCAGGAAGCGGGATATATTCAAGATCAGTCGCCAATTGGCTGCCATTGGCGAAGCACCAATCGAAGAAGCGGCGCACACTGGCGCTGCGCGCGGCGTCTGTCGGGTTGGTCGGCAGCAGGATGAAGGTTGGCGCCACAATCGGCCACGAATCCGTGCCCGCCTGATCAATCACATTGGCGGCAAAGCCAGGCACAGACCAATCGGCGGCGGAAGCGGCGGCCATGAAAGCCTTGTGATCTGGCTTCACGAAATTGCCGGCCTTGTTCAGCAATTGGGTGGAAACCAGCTTATTCGTGATGGCATAGGCGTTTTCCACATAGCCGATCGCGCCGCGCACATTGCGCACTGTGCCGGCTACACCTTCATTACCACGCGCGCCGGTGCCGGCAGGGAAGCGCACTGAGGTGCCAACGCCCACTTTTTCCTTCCATTCCGGCGAAGCCGACGCAAGGTAGGAAACCCACACAAAGGTCGTGCCGGAGCCATCCGCGCGATAGGCCGGCGCAATGGCCAGGCTCGGCAGCGGAAGCCCTGGGTTGATCGCCACAATCGCCGGGTCATTCCAGCGCGTGATCTTGCCCAAATATATATCGGCCAGGATGGGCCCGGTCAGGCGGAGCTGGTCATCCCCAACGCCCGGGATATTCACAATCGCCACCAAGGACCCCATCACGGTCGGGAATTGCAGCAGATTACCCTCGGTCAATTGCTGGGCATTCAGCGGCGCATCGGTCGCGCCGAAATCCACCGTGCGGTTGCGGATCTGGTTGATCCCGGCGCCTGAGCCCACGGATTGGTAATTCAGTTGAATGCCAGCGGCATTGCGAACCGCTTCAGCCCATTTTTGGTAAATCGGGTTCGGAAAGGACGCCCCCGCACCAGTGATCTGCGCGCCTTGGGCCTGGGCACCAAAGGCGGGAAGGGTGAGGGCGGCGCTGGCGCCAAGAAGAAGGGATCGCCTGTTCACAGGAATGCTCCGATTGCTTTGCCAAACCGCTCCGATTAAGCGGTCCTTCGCTTCTAGAAAGGCCCCGCGACTCTTCGATTGCATTTTTATGAAGGTTTTATGACAAGCATCCGGACAAGTCCCGGCGTTATCCACCGATCTATTTATACCAACCCGGCCGGCGCTTGGCCTGGAAGGCGGCCAGACCTTCCCGCCCCTCGGGCGCGGCGCGCTGCATCCAGCCCTCCTGCGCCAATTGCGCCACCTGGCGGGGGGAAAGGGTCAGTCCATTGGCCTCCAGGAAGGAGGTTTTGGTCACGGCAATGGCAGTGGGCGCAGAGAGCATCATCTGGTCAATGATGTGGGCGAGCCGCGCTTCGATGGCGTCCGCCACTATCACCTCATGCACCAGGCCGATTCGAAGGGCCTCGGCAGCGTCAAAACGCTCACCAGTGATGGCGTAGCGCCGGGTTTGGCGAAGGCCGAGCGCGTCTACCATATGCGTGCTGATGGGCGTGGGGGCGACGCCGACGCGCACTTCCGTAATGCCGAATTGCGCCGCAGGGGTGGCCAGCGCCACATCAACGCAGCAGGTAATGCCAACGCCACCGCCGAAACAGGCACCCTGGATCACGGCGAAGGTCGGTTTGGGGAATTCGTTCAGCTTGCGCATGGCCTCGGTGGTCGCCAAGGAGGCTGCGAAGGCGGGCTCCGGCGGATAGGCCGCCACTTCCGCCAGCCAATCAATATCCGCCCCGGCCTGGAAATGCGCCCCGGCGCCGCGGATCACCAGGCCGCGAATGGCGGCATCGGGGCGGAGTTGATCAAGCCCGGCGATCAGCCCTTCCAGCATGGCGGCGTTATAGGCATTGCCCTTGTGGGGGCGGTTCAGTGTGGCGGTAGCGATGCCGCGCGCATCAATGGAAAGCAGGACGGGTGGGGCTGTTTCGGTCATGGCAGGCTTCCTTGGCTTCGGTGCATTCTCTCCCCTTGCGGGCGTTGACGCCAGACCCGGGCGGGCTGAGGGTTGCGGCCTTGATTGCGGAGAACAGCCATGCCCGCTTCCCGTCCCACCCTCAGCGGCCCGCGCCATGCGATTTCGGCGGGGCATTATTTGGCGGCCTCTGCCGGATACGCGGTGCTGGAAGCAGGCGGCAATGCGGTGGATGCGGGGTGCGCTGCCGGTATTGCGCTTGGTGTGCTGCTGCCGGATTTGGTGAATGTGGCGGGGGTGGCGCCCATCATGATCCGGCTGGCCAATGGGCAGGTGGAAACCATCGCTGGGCTTGGCCATTGGCCGGCGTCTCTGCCGCCTGATGTCTTTATGCGCGAACATGGCGGGAAGATTCCGCAAGGCGTGCGCCGCACCGTGGTGCCGGCTGCGCCTGATGCCTGGATTACGGCTTTGGAACGCCATGGCACCATGGGGTTCGGCGATGTGGCGCAATATGCCATTCGCTACGCGGCGGAAGGTTTTGCCGTGTATCCGCTGCTCGCGGAAAGTGTTTCGGCGCATGTCGCGGAATATGCGCGTTGGCCGTCAAATGCGGCGATTTTCCTGCCTGGCGGAGCGCCGCCGAAGGTCGGTGAGCGCTTCATCCAAAGCGATCTGGCGCGCAGCCTTAGCTATATGGTGGATGAAGAAAAACGCGCAGTGTCCAAGGGCCGGCTTGCCGGGTTGGCGGCGGCGCATGCGGCGTTTTATCGCGGTGATATCGCGCGGGAAATCGTAGCCTTTCAAAGCCGCGAAGGTGGCTTCCTGACCATGGCCGACATGGCAGGATTCCATTCTCGGCTGGAGCCCGCCATCACGCGCCGCTGGCGTGGGCATGAGGTGATTACTTGCGGCCCCTGGTGTCAGGGCCCGGCGCTTTTGGAAGCGCTGCTGCTGATGGAACGCGCGGGGCTTGATGGGCTGGAACATAATTCGTCTGAATATCTGCATCTTTTCACCGAATGCGTGAAAGCCGCCATGGCGGATCGCGAATATCATTTCGGTGATCCTGCCTTCATTGATGTGCCGATTGATGCGCTGCTGTCAGATGCGCATCTGGCGGCGCGTGTGGCGGAAATGGACCCGGTGCGCGCGCATCCTTCCATGTATCCACCCTTGCTTGGCGCGGGGCGCGCGGCGGATGGGCCGGTGCGACGCGATTTGCCGACGATTGAAGCCGATACATCCTATGTTGCGGTTGTGGATCGTTGGGGCAATGCCTTCAGCGCCACACCTTCCGATGGGTCCTGGAATTCGCCTGTGGTGCCGGGGCTTGGCCTGATCCCTTCCAATCGCGGCAGCCAAAGCCGGCCAGATCCCGCGCATCCCGCCGGCGTGGCCCCCGGCAAGCGCCCGCGGCTGACACCCAACCCCGCCATGGTGGTCACGCGCGCTGGCGGTGTGATGCCCTTGGGTACGCCGGGCGGCGATGTGCAAATCCAGGCCATGTTGCAGGTCATGTTGAATGTGCTGCATTTCGGTATGGAATTGCAGGAAGCGATCGAAGCGCCGCGCGTTTCATCCTATGCCTTCCCATCATCCTTCGCGCCGTTTGATTATTTCCCTCGGCGGCTTGCCGTAGAAACGCGCATTCCTGAAGCGACGCGCAATGCACTTGCCGGGCGCGGGCATGACATCAAGGAATGGCCGGATATCACCTGGCTTGCCGGCAGTGTGGAGGCGGTCATGTCAGACCCCGCAACAGGGCTGGTGCGCGCCGGCGCCGATCCACGGCGCCCGGCCTATGCAATTGCGGGATGAGCGCAGCAATCGATAGCGGGGCGCTGCTTGATCAGGCCATGGCGCGTCTGGGGGCGCGGGATTTCGGCGCAGCGGCAACGCTGTTCAATCGCGCCATTGCGCTTGGCCGTGACGCGCCGGAAATTCGCAATAACCTAGGGCAGGCCTTGCGATTTTCCGGTGACCGGGCGGCGGCGGAAGCGGCCTTTCGTGAAGCGCTCCGCCAGCGCCCGGCCTATGTGCGCGCTGCCGCCAATCTGGTGGCGTTGCTTTTGCCCGCAAGCGCCGATGCGGCGGCTGAGGTGATCTCCGGCACGCTGGCTGCCGGCGCCGGAGAGGATTTGCATCGTGCTGTCGCTGGGCTTTGGCGCGATGCAGGGCGGCCAGATCGCGCCATTTTCCATTTGCAGGCGCTGCTTGAAGCAGCACCTGGCGATACGCTGATGCGGAGTGAATTAGGCACGACTCTGATGGGATTTGGGCAGCCCAGCGCGGCCATTCCGCATCTGGCGCGCGTGGCGGCGGAGATGCCGGATCGTGCTGATGCCAAGGTGAATCATGGGCTGGCCTTGCAGCAAGCTGGTGATATTGGCGCGGCCATGGCGGTGCAGCGCCGGGCCATTGCAGAAGACCCACTTTGCCGTCCCGCCTGGCAAAACCTGTTGCTGGGGTTGAATTACATGCCGGGCATCACCGCGGAAGAGGTTGCGGCGGCGCATCGTGCCTATGCCGCGCGCTTTGCCCGCTCTGCCCCGGCGATCTTTGCCAATACGCCTGATCCGGATCGGCGGTTGCGCATTGGCATGCTCTCCGGTGATTTCCGCCAACATCCTGTTGGATATTTTCTGGAAGCGGCGATTGCGGCGCATCAGCGCGCGGGGTTTCACCTAACGGCTTATGATGTCGGCAAGCGCGCGGATGCCACTACGGCCAGGCTGCGCGGGCTTTTCGATGATTGGCGTTCCGTGGGCGCCCTGGAAGACGCCGCGATTGTTGCGCAAATCCGCGCCGATGCGATTGATATTCTGGTGGATCTGACGGGCCATACGGAGACCAGCCGGATAGGCGTGATGGAATATCGGCCCGCGCCGGTACAGGTAAGCTGGATCGGCTATGCCAATACCAATGGCGTGGCGGCGATGGATTGGATCATTGCCGATGGCGTGGTGCTGCCGCCGGAAGATGAGGCGCACTACATCGAAAAACCGCTCCGGCTGCCGGGCTGCTATTTGTGCTACACCCCGCCGAAGCAAGCCGTAGCGCCGAGCCCACCGCCTATGCTGCGCCAGGGCCATGTGACCTTTGGCTGCTTCAATAACCTGGCCAAGATCAATGATGAGGTGCTGAGCGCCTGGGCCGCGATTCTGGCCCGCCTGCCTGATGCACGGCTTTTGCTGAAAACCGCCGTGCTGCGCGAAGCGGTGACGGCGCAAAAACTCCGCGCGCGTTTCACGGCCGTGGGGGGCGATGTTACGCGCCTTGATCTGGAAGGCCATAGCCCGCGCGCTGATTACTTTGCGCGCTATGCGACGGTGGATTTCATGCTGGACCCCTTCCCCTTTCCGGGCGGCACCACAACTGTGGAGGCGATCCATGCCGGGGTGCCAACCCTGACCCGGCGCGGGCGCGGCGGCATGATCAGCCGCAATGGCGAAACGCTGCTGAACGCGGTGGGGCTTGCCGATTGGATTGCCGCGGATACCCCGGATTACATCGAAAAGGCCGTGGCCTTTGCGCGGGATGCGGAGGGGCTGGCCGCGATCCGGGCGCGGCTCTCACTTGGGCCCTTGGGCGATGCTGCGACCTATGCCCGGGGCCTGGAAGCCGCCTGGCGCTTGATTTGGCGTGACTGGTGCGCGCGCCAAGGGGGCAGATGAGGGGCGATTTCACCCGCCGCGGAAAAGGTTTAGAAAGCGCTGGCCTGGCCCGCCTGGCGGAATGGTAGACGCAGCGGACTTAAAATCCGTAGCTCGCAAGGGTGTGGGGGTTCAAGTCCCCCGGTGGGCAGGCATTCATCTCAGTGGATAACATGGCCCTGGCTTTTGCCGTCCTGCGAGCGATCCATTGTTTCGTTCCATCATGGTGCCACATGAACTACTGCATGGGGCTGAAGCTCTGTTGAGGCGATGACGCCCCGCGCGATATCACGGATGAGGCCCGGCACGGCATCGCCCAAGGCGCGGGGGCTTACCCCCGCTTCAGCACCGCCGCCGCATCCACCGCGAAATAGGTCAGCACCCCCGCCGCGCCGGCGCGCTTGAAGCCCAGCAGGCTTTCCATCATGGCGCGTTCGCGATCGATCCAGCCATTTTGCGCGGCACCCGCGATCATGGCGTATTCACCACTCACCTGATAGGCGAAGGTGGGCACGCCGAAGCGTTCATGCACGCGCCGCACAATATCCAGATACGGCATGCCCGGCTTGACCATGACCATATCGGCACCCTCGGCCAGGTCGATCGCCACTTCGCGCATCGCCTCATCCGTATTGGCGGGGTCCATCTGATAGGTTTTTTTGTCGCCCTTGAGCGATGAACCAGACCCCACCGCATCACGGAACGGCCCATAAAACGCCGAGGCATATTTCGCCGCATAAGACATGATGCGCGTATGGATAAAACCCCGCGCATCAAGTGCGGCACGAATGGCGGCGACCCGCCCATCCATCATGTCGGACGGCGCGATCACATCAATGCCCGCTTCCGCCTGATTGACCGCCTGCGCGGTCAGGATAGCGAGCGTATCGTCATTGGCCACATAACCATCGCGGATCACGCCATCATGTCCATGATCGGTATAGGGGTCGAGTGCCACATCACCCACCAAGCCAAGCTCCGGGAATTTCGCTTTCAACAAGCGCGAAGCGCGGCACATCAGATTGTTCGGATTGGTGGATTCCGTGCCCTCCGCATCCTTGATCTCAGTTGGCGTCATCGGGAAAAGCGCCACAGCCGGCACGCCAAGCTTCACGGCGGGGGCGACATGTTCTTCCAGCTTATCAATAGTCACGCGCACCACGCCCGGCATGGACGCCACCGGCATGATGGTATTCGTGCCTTCCATGATGAAGATCGGCCAGATCAGATCACCAACACTCAGCACATTTTCCGCAACCAGCTTGCGCGTGAAAGCGTCATAGCGGTTGCGGCGCATGCGAATGGCGGGAAAGGCACCAAGCGCGGGTGCGGCAGGGCCAAGGCCGAGTTCTTGCGCCATCCGGCGACGATCCGCGTTCATGCCTGTGCCACCTTCAGCGCCTGGTCAAGGTCCGCCAATATATCGTCAATATGTTCAATACCGATTGAAAGCCGGACGTAACCGAGTGTCACGCCCGATGCCGCCTGTTCGCTTTCATCCAATTGGCTATGGGTGGTGGTGGCGGGATGGATCGCCAAGCTGCGCGCATCACCAATATTGGCCACATGGTAGAACATTTTCAGCGCCTCAATAAAGCGTTGCCCGGCTTCCTTGCCGCCCTTGAGTTCAATCCCAATCAGGCTGCCATGCCCGCCGCGCAAATAAGCATCTGCCCGGCGGCGGCTTTCGCCTTCCATGAGCGATGGATGGATCACCCGCGTCACCGAAGGATGCTGCGCCAGGAAGGCGGCGGCGCGCGTTGCATTGGCGCAATGGCGTTCCATGCGAAGCGGCAGGGTTTCCATGCCTTGCAGGAACAGAAACGCGTTCATCGGTGACATGGGCGCGCCCAGATCGCGCAGCAGGCAGGTGCGCATGCGGATGATGTAGGCAATCGGGCCAAGCGCTTTTACCGCCTGGGTCCAGACCGCGCCGTGATAGGAAGGATCAGGCTTGTTCAGTGTGGGGAAGCGATCACCATGCGCTTCCCAATCGAAATTACCGCCATCCACCACCACACCGCCAATACTGTTGCCATGCCCGCCAATCCATTTGGTGGTGGAATGCATGACAATCGCGGCGCCATGGTCAAGCGGGCGGCAGATGATCGGCGCCGCTGTATTGTCCATGATCAAGGGAATGCCAAGCTTCCGGCCAATGGCCGCCACTTCCGCAATCGGGAAGACCTGCAGCTTCGGGTTCGGCAGGGTTTCCGCATAATAGGCGCGGGTGCGCGCATCTGTGGCACGCGCGAAACCTTCCGGGTCGGCGGGGTCCACAAAGCGCACTTCAATGCCGAATTGCTTCAGCGTATTGGCGAAAAGATTCCAGGTGCCGCCGTAAAGATCGGTGGAGGAAACAATATTGTCCCCCGCTTCGCACAAATTCATCACCGCGAAGGTGGTCGCTGCCTGACCGGAACCTACTGCCAGCCCCGCCACGCCACCTTCCAGCGCCGCGACGCGCTTTTCCAGCACATCCACGGTTGGGTTCATGAGGCGGGTATAGATATTGCCAAGCTCGGCCAGCGCGAAAAGGCGCGAAGCATGGCCGGTATCCTGGAATTGGAAAGACGTTGTCTGATGGATCGGCACCGCGACCGAACCGGTGGTTGGGTCTGCGCGCCAACCGGCATGCAGCACCAGGGTTTCAGGATTGGTCCAATTCGGTGCCGACATGATATTCTCCCATCCCCGCTTGGCGTCAGGCGCGCGGGAAAATTACTTCAAGGCGCGGGTTTCACCGCGAACGAGCGAAATCTGCCACGCCACCGCCGGTTGCGAAAGGGTTTTCCGCAGAAGGCAATGACATTGCCCGGCAACGGCGCGCGGCACCGCGCCGCTTCCCCCTGAAGCACAAAGCAGAGCATTATTTCGCTTGGGCCTGCCCAGCCCTTAATCGGGTGGCGTCAGGCTCAGGCGCTTGATGGCAATGCCGCGCAAAGGCGGGGCGCGATGGCCCTGCCGCGGCGCGCTATGCAAATGCGGCACGCGGATCACCAAAAGGGTCAGCCCCTCATCGGCGCGCGGCAGGATGGGGCCGGCGATTAGATTCTTTCCGGGGCCACGCCGCAGTAATGGGTAAAGCTCCCCATCCACAATCAGCGCCAGCGCATCAAGATTGGCCGGGTGGCCGAAATCCGCCAATTCCAACCAGGCGCGCAGCGGGTAGCGGCGATCAATCAAAATGGTCATTGCCGCTTCCGCCCCGGGGCCGGTCCAGCGAAAGGTGCCCTCAGGCCCTTCCTCGGCTGCGTGGAACTGCCCGGCTTCGGGCGGGTCGGAGGCAGCGTCGAAGACAAAGCGCTCAGGTAGCGCCGTTTCAGCGGATTGGCTCATGAAGGCCATTTAACCGGTGATGTGGGAAAGAAGCCAGAGGCGACAAACCCAAGCTTTCCCGCTGGCACCGCTCGGCGTAGGTTTTGCTGATCAGCAGGAGCCCACCCGCATGCCCCCGATCACCCGCCGCGCCAGCCTTGCCCTTTTCGCCACCGGGCTTGCCGCCCCTGCTTTGGCCCAAGCGCCTGCCTTTCCCAGCCGGCCGATCCGGATTTTTGTGCCCTTCGCCGCCGGCGGCACCACCGACATCCTGGCCCGTGCGCTGGGCGAAAGGCTCTCCGCCGCGCTTGGTCAGCCTGTGGTGATTGAAAATCGCGGCGGCGCTGGCGGCACCGTGGCTGGTGAGGCCTTTGCGCGGTCTGATGCCGATGGCCATTCGCTGCTGGTCGCGACTGCTTCGCTTATTTGTATCAACAAGGCGTTGTATCAGCGGCTGGCCTTTGATCCGGATACAGATTTCCTGCCGATGGCCATGCTGGCGCAGCAGCCGAACGTGCTGGTGGTCAATCCGCGTGCCTTGCCAATGGCCGACCTACCGGCCCTGATCGCCCATATCCGCGCCCGGCCCGGCCAGGTGGCCTTTGGGTCTTCCGGCACCGGATCACAGCTGCATCTGACTGGGGAGATGTTCCGCGCCGCCATTGGCGCGGAGATGACCCATGTCCCTTATCGCGGCAGCGCGCCGGCCATGACCGATCTGGTCGCGGGCAATGTGCCGATGATGTTCGATGGCCTCGGCACGGCGCTCCCGCAAATCCGTGGCGGCGCCATCCGCGCGCTGGGCGTTGCCTCCGCCGCGCCCAATGCGGCGCTGCCGGGGGTGCCGCCGATTGGCAGTGTTTTGCCAGGCTTTCTTTCCGTGAATTGGACCGGGCTTTTCGCGCTGCGTGGCACGCCGGATGCGGTGCTGGCGCGGATCGAGGCTGAGACGGCCAAAGCACTCGCCAGCCCCGAAATGGCGCGGCTTTTCACCGAACGCGCCTTTGACCCTATGCCCGTCCCGCGCGCTGAGTTACCCGCCTTTGTCGCCGGCGAAAGCCAGCGCTGGCGCGACGCGGTGCGCCAATCCGGCGCCAAGGCGGAATAGGCCAAAGCCCGCTGCATGGGCCGGCTTTCCCCAAATGTGGCGCTGCTATTGGCGCTCGCGTTACTGACCGGCCTCAGCCAGTTTCATCGCAGCGCGCTTGGCGTGATTGCGCCGGAATTGAGTGCCGATCTGGCGCTTTCACCGGCCATGCTGGGCGCGGCCAATGGCATGTTCTTTGGCGCGCTTTTGATCATGCAGCTTCCCGTCGGCATTGCGCTGGATCGGTTGGGCCCGCGGCTGGTGGTGGCAGCGCTTAGTGCCATCGCTGTGCTTGGCCTGGTGCTGCAAGGCCTCGCCACGGATGGCACCACACTGCTTGTCGCACGTTCGCTGATTGGCATTGGCTGCGCCGCTTCCTTCATGTCCGCGGTGGTGCTCTGTGCGCGTTGGTATGGCGGGGGGGAGATGACCCTCGCGCTGTCGCGGGTTTTCGCCCTCTCACAAATAGGAATTTTGCTGGCGGGTGCGCCGCTCGCCTGGTTGGCCGGCTGGCTTGGGTGGCGAGAAGCCTTTTTGGTCTCGGCCCTACTGACGGGGCTGGCTGCGCTGGCCTGGTGGCGGTTGGTACAAAATGACCCGCCGGATAAGCCCGCCCCCACACGCAAGCCAGAAAGCCTGATGGAAGCCCTGCGCGGGCAGTTTTCCATCTGGCGCCTGCCCGGCCTTTCGCGGGTGCTGGGCTTGCATCTGGTCGCCTATGCCGCCGCCGCCACGGTGATCGGGCTTTGGGCTGGGCCCTATTTCGCCGATGTGTATGGGCTGAATGCGAATCAACGCGGGCTTGCCTTGGCAGCGATGGGAATTGCCATGCCGATCGGGCTTTTGCTGGTGGGCCCGCTGGAGCGGCGCTTCTTCCCGCGCGCCTCCATGATCAGCGCGGGCGCGGCACTTTCCGCTGCCATGCTGGTGATCCTCGCGGTCTGGCCAGCACCGCCCTTGCCCGTGGCGCTTGGCTTGCTGGTGGGGTTGGTGCTGTTTTCCAGCTATCCGGTGTTGCTGGTGACAGAAGCGCGCATGCTTTTCCCGGATCATCTGGTCGGGCGCGGCGCCAGCACGGTGAATATGGCGCAGGTTCTGGGGTCTTCTCTGCTGCCCTTGTTGGTGGGTCTCGTGATCGGTTTCTTTCCCACGGAGGAAGCCGCGCGGCCTGAGGCCGCCTATCGCGCCGGTTTCGCTGTATTGGCGGGCAGCCTGCTACTGGGGCTGGCGGGCTGGCTTTTGCTGCCACGCACCAAAGCATGATGACGCGGCCCGATTTCAGCCTGGAAGCGGCGCTTGGTGGCCGTGTCGCCGGGGTGGATGAAGCCGGGCGCGGCCCCCTCGCCGGGCCAGTGCTGGCCGCTGCCTTGGTGTTTCTGGTCCCGCCACCTGAAAGCCTTGCGGCGCTTTTGCAGGATTCCAAGAAGCTTAAGGAAGCGGCGCGGGATGCCGCCTTTGCCGCGCTCCGCGAAGCCCAAGCGCTGGGGCTGGTTGAAATCGGCGTCGGCGCAGCCTCGGCGACTGAGATCGGGCGGATGAATATCTTGCGTGCCACGCATCTGGCCATGTGCCGCGCGGTGGCGAAGCTGCCCCGCACCCCGGATTATGCTTTGGTGGATGGCAATCAACCGCCGCCTTTGGCCTGCCAGGTGCGCTGCGTGGTTGGCGGGGATGGGCTCAGCTTTTCCATCGCTGGTGCCTCCATCATCGCCAAGGTGCTGCGTGATCGGGCCATGCGGCTGCTTGACCCGCGCTGGCCCGCTTACGGCTTTGCGCGCCATGCCGGCTACCCAACCGCGGCGCATCGGGAAGCGCTGGCAAGGTCCGGCCCATCCCCGCATCACCGGCGCGGTTTTGGCCCGGTTGACCAGGCCGTTTTGAAACTGACTTGACCGGGCGACTCGGGCGCGCGATTCTTGCCGGAGTCATAAGGGATTTCACGGTGGGAACGCAGCTTGAGCTGCTCTTGGACCAGGTTCTGGTCGGGGATTCGATTGCCATGCTGCGCCGCCTGCCGCCGGCGAGTGTGCATGCGATTTTTGCTGACCCACCCTATAATCTTCAGCTGAAGGGCGAATTGCGCCGGCCCGATGAAAGCATTGTGGATGGCGTGGATGATGCCTGGGATCGCTTCCCCGATTTGGCCACCTATGACGCCTTCACCCGCGCCTGGCTGACCGAATGCCGGCGCGTTTTGCGCAAGGATGGCACGATTTGGGTGATGGGCGCCTATCACAATGTGTTCCGCCTGGGGGTCGCGTTGCAGGACCTTGGCTTTTGGATCCTGAATGATGTGATCTGGCGCAAGGCCAATCCCATGCCGAATTTCCGCGGCCGGCGCTTCACCAATGCGCATGAAACCCTGATCTGGGCAGCGCATGGGCAGGAATCCAAATACCGTTTCAACTACGCCGCCATGAAGACGCTGAATGATGATGTGCAGATGCGGAGCGACTGGTTCATCCCGCTTTGCACGGGTGGTGAGCGGCTGCGCGACGAAAATGGCGACAAGCTGCACCCAACGCAAAAGCCCGAAGCGCTGCTGCATCGCGTGATCCTTTCCTGCACCCAGCCCGGAGAGGTTGTGCTTGACCCCTTCCTTGGTTCCGGCACCACGGCTGCGGTCGCTAAACGCTTGGGTCGGCGCTTCATCGGCATTGAAAGGGAAGAACGCTACGCCCGCGGCGCGCGAGCGCGGTTGGCGGCGGTGGAGCCCATGCCGGAATCAGCCGCGCTTGCGCTGCCATCGCGGCGGGAACAGCCGCGCATTCCCTTCGGCAATCTGGTGGAACGCGGGATGGTGCCGGCGGGCAGTGTGCTGACCGATGCGCGCCGCCGCTGGCGGGCGGAAGTGGGCGCCGATGGGACGCTTCGTTGCGGGAAGGCGGCAGGGTCCATTCACCAGGTGGGGGCAGCGGTGCAGGAAGTGCCTTCCTGCAATGGATGGCTGTTCTGGCATATGGAAAACACGGCGGGGGGGCTGCGCGTATTGGATGAATTGCGCGCGGAAATCGCGGGGGGCTAAGGCAATACGCCGCATTCCCCGCGAATTCATGCGACAAACGGCCTATCCATGCTTCCTGCGCATCCTCTCCAGCGCCATCAATACCACTTCCGGCGTCGCCGGCAGATCAAGCGCGGTCAGGCCCGTGGCATCACAAAGCGCATTCCAAACCGCGGTTGCCAGCATCAGCGGCGGCTCACCCACACCTTTTGATCGGAAAATCGTCTCCGCACGCGCTGGCGCATTGGCAAGCAGACGCAGGCGGAAATCCGGCGGTGCATCGCGGCTGCCTGGGATCTTGTAGGTGGAGGGTCCCAGCGTGCGCTGCCGCCCTTCCTTGTCCCAATAAAGGCTTTCCGTGGTGAGCCAGCCAAGCCCCTGGACGAAGCCGCCTTCAATCTGCCCGCGATCAATCGTGGGGTTCAGTGAACGCCCGCAATCCTGCACCAGATCAGCGCGCAACACGCGGTGTTCGCCAGTCAGCGTATCCACCACCACTTCCACCACCGCCGCGCCGTAGGAGAAGTAGAAGAACGGCTCCCCCCGCATGGATTTTGCATCCCAATGAATGTCGGGCGTGCGATAGAATCCAGTCGCTGAAAGCGAAATGCGCTGCACCCAGCAGCGATGTGCCAAATCACCAAAGCCCATGGCGCGATTATCACCAGGCTTCGCCACAAAAACGCGGCCTTCGCCAAAGCCAATCGCTTCCACCGGCACTTCCCAAAGCCGCGCGGCTTCGGCGGCCATGCGTTCGCGGATGGCGCTTGCGGCCAGATGCGCGGCCCAGCCATTCAAATCAGAACCGGTGGAAGCGGCAGTCGGCGCGGTATTGGGCACCTCTGCCGTGCTGGTGGGTGTGATGCGAATGCGCGCGATCGGCACACCAAAAGCATCCGCCACCACCTGCGCGATTTTGATATTGAGCCCCTGGCCCATTTCCGTCCCGCCGTGATTGAGCCGGATGGAACCATCCGCATAAACATGCACCAAAGCGCCGGCTTGGTTCAGGTGCATGAGGCCGAAGGAAATGCCAAAGGCCAACACAAAACTTCCAAGCCCGCGGCGCAAGAAGGGATGGGCTGCATTGAAGGCGTCGATCTCTGCACGCCGCGCTGCCCAGCCGGCATCTGCCATGGCTTCGGCATAAACGCGGCGGATCAAATCGCCTTCAAGCGCCTGGCCATAAGGTGCCTTGCTGCCGTTATCTCCACCCGCGAAATTGCGCGCGCGCACCGCCTCCATTTCCTGCCCCGTTGCGGCAGCGACACCGCGCAGCACATCATCCATCAGCAGCACACCTTGCGGGCCGCCAAAACCGCGAAACGCCGTGTGGCTCACCATATTGGTGCGCAGCGACAGCGCGTGCAGCTTTACCGCCGGCACGTCATAGCAATTCAGCGCATGGGTCAGCGCGCGAAACACAACGCCGCCGGTCAGATCAAGACTATGCCCACCATCGGCGGCCAGCATCGCCTCCAGCCCCGTAATCCGCCCTGTCGCGTCAAAGCCCGCGCGCCAGCGATACAAAAACGGATGCCGCTTGCCGGTGGCCGCCATATCCGCCTTGCGGGAAAGGCGCAGTTTTACCGGCCTCCCGGTGATGCGCGCGGCGAGTGCCGCCGCCGCCGCCACCCAGGACGCATTGCTTTCCTTGCCGCCAAAACCGCCGCCCATGCGCCGGCAGCGCACGGTGATGTGGTTGAAATCACAGCCCAGCACGCGGGCGGCGATATGCTGCACCTCGGTCGGGTGCTGGGTGGAGGAGGTGATGGTGATATCGCCATCCTCGCCCGGCCAGGCGATGGCGATTTGGCCTTCAAGATAGAAATGTTCCTGCCCGCCGGCGCGAAATTCACCTGATGTCTGCATGGGGGCAGCGGCGATCGCGCCCGCCGCATCGCCCTGGGTGATTTCCTGCGGCGGCAGCAAATACGCCTCTGCCGCCAGCGCATCTTCGATTGAAAGAATCGTCGGCAGCGCCTCGATCTCTGGCTTCAACGCGGTAAGGGCCGCGAGTGCCGCATCGCGCGATTCACCCACCACCAGCGCAATGGGTTGGCCGTGATGGCGAAGCTCGCCATCGGCGAAAAGTGGCTCCACTTCGCGGCCCGAAGGCGAGATGTCATTCGCCCCCAGCACATCCCGCGCCGTCAGCACCGCAACAATCCCCGGCATGGCCCGCGCCGCCGCGACATCCAAAGCACCAAGCCGGCCATGCGCAACGGGCGAGAGAAGCAGCGCGCCATGCAGCAGCCCCGGCACTTCCGGCACATCATCCGCGAAAGGTGCCCGGCCCGTCACATGACCAAGCGCGGAATCATGGGCCAGCGCTGCCCCCTGGGATAACGCCGCATTCATGGCGAGATGAACCGCGGCGCGTGTGGCGTTGGCAGCGCCATGATTTCTGCCGCCGCATCCGGCCGCGCTGCGCGCCAATAAAGCCGCAGCATCAAATTGCGCGCCGCCACGCGGCGATATTCTGCAGTCCCGCGCAAATCATCCATGGGAGTGATGGCGCGCGCCAAAGCATCCCCCGCCGCGCGCGCTTGCGCTTCAGTAAAGGCCGCGCCTTCCAGCACCGCTTCGGCTTCAGGCGCCCGTGCCGCCATTGGCCCGCAGCCGCCATGGGCGATGCGCGCGTGGGTGATCACATCGCCATCGCGTTCCAGCAGCACTGCAAGGCCAATGGCGCTGATATCCTGATCATGCCGGCGCGAGAGCTTCTCGGCAGCGAAAATCGCGCCCGGTGTGGGCCTGGGGATGAAGACCCGCGCAATAACCTCATCTGCGCGGAGCGCATTGCGCCGATAGCCGAGCAGGAAATCCTCAACCGCCACATCCCGCGCGCCATCCGGCCCCGCCAGCGAAACCCGCGCGCCAAGCGCCAGCAAGGGCGGCAGCGCATCGCCAATTGGGCTCGCAGTGCCGAGGTTCCCACCAAGCGTGCCGAGCGCGCGTATCTGGCGTGACCCCAACCGGCGCAGCAGCCCGGCAAAAGCCGCAAAATCCGCATCATGCGCCATGTGATCGAGCAGCGCGGCATAGGGTTCCGCCGCACCCACCGAAAGCCCCTCAGGCCCCGCCGTCATGCCACGCAATTCCGCAACATCGCGCAGGCAAATAATGGAGCCGGGATTTTCCCGATGCTCCGAAAACTGCAGGCCGAGATCAGTGCCGCCCGCCAAAATCCACGCCCCCGGGTGATCACGCCGGAGCCTCAGCGTTTCATCCAGGCTGCGCGGCAGGAAAAAGCGATGCTCGGGCGGGCCGAAAGCGGTGACATCAGTCGCGGGGCACAACGGCGCGGTATCCTCCGCCACCGGCAAGGCCGCCATCGCATCCAAAATCGGCCGATAGCCAGTGCAACGGCAGAGGTTCCCGGCCAATGCCTCATGCGCATCACCCCCCATGCGCGCATGGGCGTAAAGCGACATGACAATACCTGGCGTGCAAAAGCCGCATTGCGTCGCCTCCGCCGCCAGCATCGCCGCCTGCACGGGATGCGGCGCGCCATCGGGGGCGGAAAGCCCCTCAACACTCCGCAGCGCCAGGCCATGCGCCTGACCCAGCGTCATCAGGCAGGCATTGACGGGGGCGCGGGCGCCATCCGGCGCCTCAATCACCACAGTACAGGCGCCGCAATCACCCTCGGCACAGCCCTCCTTCGTGCCGGTCAGCCCCGCCGCGCGCAGCCAATCGAGCAAGGTCATCGCCGGGGGCGTTTCCGCAGGCAGACGCCGCAATTCGCCATTCAGGGTGAAGGTGATGGACATGAAAGTTTATTTAGGATGGATGAAGGCGAGTTGAAACCGGGGGCTTTGCCCCCGGAGCCCCCCACCGGGGTAACAGTGTTACCCCGGACCCCGCCGAGACTTGGCGATATTGATCGCGATGCGCACGCCGGTCATGAGGATTCTTCTTGCCAATGGCGGCCACTGTGGCTATTTCCAGCGTCGCCCTGATCCGACGAGCCGCCAACCGGCCTCGCCGCTCGGCAGGGTAGATCGGGGGCGGGTTGGCCGCCCCCGCTCATTCCCCCGATTTCCGATAAGTGATCGCGCCGTTCCAGGCCGAGCGGGTCCATAGATTGCGAAACCGGGCGCAATAAGGGCATGGTGACAGCAATCGAGGCTGGGTAAAAAAGACGAAATGAAGAACAGGCTGTTCTACGGGGATAATCTGGCGGTGCTGCGCGGGCGAGATGCGGATGGTAAGCCGCTGATCCCGGATGAGAGCATTGACCTGATCTACCTGGACCCACCCTTCAATTCAGCGGCGACCTATAACGTGCTGTTCCGCGCCCCCGATGGCAAAATGAGCGACAGCCAATTGGAAGCCTTCGAAGATAGCTGGCATTGGGGCGACGCCGCCGCCGCTGCCTATGAAGATGTGATCACCCAGGGCGTCTATACCGATGCTTCCGTTCTGCTGCGCGGCATTGTCGCTGCACTCGGCAAGAATGACATGACCGCCTATCTGGCGATGATGGCGGTACGGCTGATTGAATTACACCGCGTCCTGAAACCCACCGGATCAATTTATCTCCACTGCGACCCAACCGCGAGCCATTATTTGAAGATTCTGTTGGATGGGATTTTTGGCGTTGAAAATTTTGTTAACGAAATTGTCTGGAAGAGAACTTCAGCAAAGGCGGACTTCGCTCAAGGTGCAAAGCATTTTCCACGCGTTCATGACATCATTCACCGATACGCGAAAAGTGCGGACCTTATGAAATTTCAACAATCCTTCGGGCAATACGATGAAAAATATATAAGTCAAAAATACCCGCATACGGACCCGACAGGCCGTCGCTATGGCCTATGGGATCTCACGGGGCCTGGCGGTGCAGCAAAAGGCAATCCAAGTTATGAAGTATTGGGTGTCGTGCGCTTTTGGCGTTATTCTCAAAAGAAAATGCAAGAACTCATTGATGCGGGGCGTGTGATACAACCAAAGCCCGGCGCAGTTCCTCGATATAAGCGATACCTTGATGAAATGCAGGGCGTTCCGCACGGTGACACCTGGGATGACATCCCGCCCATCAACTCCCAGGCGCAAGAACGCCTCGGCTATCCCACGCAAAAACCCCTCACGCTATTGGAACGTATCATCAATGCCTCCTCTAATCCCGGTGACGTCGTGCTTGATCCGTTTTGTGGGTGTGGCACGGCGGTTCATGCTGCCGAAAAATTGGGTCGGCGCTGGGTCGGGATTGATGTCACGCATCTTGCCATTTCCCTCGTGGAGCGTCGGCTGAAGGACGCCTTTCCGAATATCGCCTTTGAGGTGTTGGGTACGCCGAGGGATTTGTCTGCCGCGCGGGATTTGGCGGCGCGGGACAAGCATCAATTCCAATGGTGGGCGGTTTCCTTGTTGGATGCCGTGCCGCAGGGCGGCAAGAAGAAGGGTGCGGATCGCGGCATTGATGGCATTCGTTGGGTCCGCACCGGCCCCAGGGATGGGGATTTGGATCGGGTGATTATTTCCGTGAAGGGCGGGGAGAATGTCTCGGTCCGCGATGTGCGGGATTTGGCCGGTACGGTGCAGCGCGAAGGTGCCTTGGGTGGTGTGCTGATCACGCTGGCGGACCCTACGCGGGACATGCTGCGCGAAGCCGCTTCGCATGGCTATGCCTCAACCGGCCTTGGGCAGTTTCGCAAGATCATGGTCAAAACCATCGCCGAATTGATGGCTGGCGTGCATGATGATGCCGAACGTTTGCCCCCAATTGGCCGAGGCGAGGGCTTCCGGGCTGCCCCCCGTGAACGTTCTTCCCGCCCTTCCCAAGCCGGTCTCTTTGAGTGATGGCGGGGTCCGGGGTAACACTGTTACCCCGGCGGGGTCAGGGGGCAGAGCCCCCTTTTAATAACCGCTAATCCCCTTCTTCCAGCCTTTCGATATCCTCATCCGAAAAGCCGAAATGATGGCCGATTTCGTGGATCAGTACGTTCCGCACCAGGCGGAACAGATCCTCCCCGGTTTCGATCCATTCCAGCAGGATGGGCTCTCGGAATAGCAGGATGCGGTCGGGTTCTTCCGGCACCATGCCGTTGCTTTTTTCGGTCAGCGGCACGCCCAAATAAAGCCCGGTCAATTCATAGGGGTTTTCGATGCCGAGTTCGCGGAGCATCTCCTCCTCCGCGATGTCATCCACCAGGATGGCGACGCCCTTCAGCATATCGCGCATCGGCTTCGGGATGGCGGCAAGCGCATCTTCGGCCAATTCGACCAGGTCTTCGGCACTCGGCGGGGTGGAAAAAAGCATGGCGGCTCATGCGCGCCGAAGCGCCCCTTGGTCAAGCAGCGCTTCGGCGGGGGGTGTCTGAAGGTATGCTAACCCTCAGCCTTCAATCACATTGGAACGCTGGCCGCCGATAATGGCCAGGAATTCGCGCCGCGTGCTGGCATCATCCCGGAAGGCGCCCAGCATGCGGCTGGTCACCATGGTGACCCCCGGCTTATGGACGCCGCGCGTGGTCATGCATTGATGCGCCGCTTCAATCACCACGGCCACACCCTTGGGCTGCAGCACCTGTTCGATGGTATTCGCCACCTGTGCCGTCAGTTTTTCCTGGATTTGCAGGCGCTTGGCATAAACTTCCAGAACGCGCGCCAGCTTGCTGATGCCCACCACGCGGCCCTGCGGCAGGTAGGCGATATGCGCGCGGCCAATGATCGGCACCATGTGGTGTTCGCAATGGCTTTCCATGCGGATGTCGCGCAGGATCACCATTTCATCATAGCCATCGGTTTCTTCGAAGGACCGCGCGAGCAAATCCACCGGGTCCGTCTCATAGCCGGCGAAGAATTCCTCATAGGCGCGGGCGACGCGCGCGGGGGTATCCACCAGGCCTTCACGGGTCGGGTCATCACCGGCCCAGCGCAGCAGGGTGCGCACCGCGGCTTCCGCTTCCGTGCGGGAGGGGCGCGGTTCCAATGTGGCATTGGCAGTGGCGAGGCCAGTGGCAGGCATTTGAATATTCACGGTGATGGTCTTTCCCAAAGTCGAGGCAACGCCCAGTGGCAGGGGGCTTAAGGGCGCCTTCGAACATCTATGTGGGCGATGTCCCGAAAATGGCAAGGATTTGCCCCCGCTTGGCGTAAGGGGCCGGTGCGAGTTAGATTATTGACCCAACCAGCCAGAATGAAGAATCCGCCATGCTTGATGCCATAAGCCCCCTGGCCGCCACCTCGACCGAGGCGAAGCTCTATGACGCGCTGATCATCGGCGCTGGTTTCGCCGGCATGTATCAGCTCCATTCCCTGCGCGACGGCCAAGGGCTTTCCGCCCATGTGCTGGAAGCGGGTGATGGTGTGGGCGGTACCTGGTATTGGAACCGCTACCCGGGCGCGCGGTGTGATTCCGAAAGCCATAGCTATTGCTATCATTTTTCGGATGAGTTGGTGCAGGGCTGGGAATGGTCCGAACGCTACCCGAGCCAGCCGGAGATTCTGCGCTATCTGAATTATGCTGCGGATAAGCTTGACCTGAAGCGCGACATTACCTTCGGCGCGCGCGTGGTGGCGGCGCAGTATGATGAGGCCGCCAATCTGTGGCGCGTGCGCACGGAACGGGGCGCGGAATATGCCGCGCGCTATTTGATCACGGCGGTGGGCTGCCTTTCTTCCGCCAATCTACCGAAGGTTGAAGGCATCCCAGATTTTAAGGGCAAATGGTACCATACCGGCGAATGGCCGCATGAAGGCGTGGATTTCGCTGGCAAGCGCGTTGGCGTGATTGGCACGGGTTCGACCGGCATTCAGGCCATTCCGGTGATTGCCGCAGCCGCCAAGCACCTGACCGTATTTCAGCGCACGGCGAATTATTCGATCCCCGCACGCAATGCGCCGCTGACCGATGATTTCAAGAAATATGTGCGGGAGAATTTCGCCGAAATCCGCGATGTAATGCGCTCCACTGTCAATGGCCATCCTTGGCGCATTGCGGATCGTTCCGTCTTTGATGTTTCCGATGAAGAACGGAATGAGATTTTCGAAAAAGCCTGGGAAAAGGGCGGGCTTCGGCTGCGCGCTGAATTCCGCGATGTGCTGACGAATGAGGAGGCGAATGAGATTGTCTCCGCCTTCCTGCAGAAAAAGATCGGCCAGATTGTGAAGGACCCTGCCAAGGCCGCGATCCTTGCCGATATTGATCACGGCTTCGGCACCAAGCGCCCGCCGATTGATACCGGCTATTTTGAGGCCTATAACCGCGACAATGTTGCCCTGGTGAATTTGCGGGCCGAGCCGATTGAACGCATCACCGCCAATGGCGTGAAGACCAGCAAGGGCGAATATCCGCTGGATATCATTGTCTTCGCGACGGGCTTTGATGCCATGACCGGGCCGCTATTCAATTTGAACATCGCCGGGCGCGACGGCTTGGGCTTGCGTGATGTGTGGCGCGAAGGCCCGCGCAGCTATCTGGGGCTGCAAGTGGTGGGCTTCCCCAATCTGTTCACCGTAACCGGGCCTGGCAGCCCTTCAGTGCTGACCAATATGCCGGTGGCAATTGAACAACATGTGGAATGGATCACCCGCTGCATCGCGGATATGCGCAAAGCTGGTCAAACCCGCATTGAAGCCAAGCCTGATGCGGTGGATGATTGGATGGTGCAGGTGCAGGAAGTGGCCGACCGCACGCTTTTCACGAAAACGCTGCATTCCTGGTATCTGGGCGCCAATGTGCCGGGCAAGCCGCGCGTGTTCATGCCCTATATCGGCGGCATGGCGCGGTATCGGCGAATTTGTGATGAGGTGGCGGAGAAGGGGTATGAGGGGTTTGCTTTGGGGGCGTGAAGCATTTTCAAGCCAAGTGGAAGAGCAGGATTGAATCTGTTGGTTTGGGGAGGGGCGATATGAGTTGGTTAGCTTCGATAGATATGAAGGATTGGCTAGTTGTGATCGCGACCCTCTTGTCTCCACTGATTGCGGTTCAAGTGACAAAATTGCTGGACCGACGAAATCAAGCGCGAGAGGAGCAGATAAAAATTTTTAAGACCCTCATGGCAACGAGAGGTCTTAGGCTTGACCCGCGACATGTCGAAGCGCTGAATTTAATTGATGTAGTGTTTAGTTCAAAAAAGCGAACAGAAATGGTAATTCGGAACTCCTGGAAGGAGTATCTTGATCACTTAAACAAATTCTACCACGGCGAAAGCTGGATCAGTAAGCGAGATGAGTTATACGCCAATCTCTTGCATTCAATGGCGAATCACCTGAGATTTAAATTCGGTAAAGTCAATATCAAGAATGAGTCGTACCTCCCTCTAGCCTACTCGACACTTGAGGATGAACACAACGCAATCAGAAAGGGTATTCTTGACCTTTTGGATGGAAAAAAGAACCTCCCTATGTTTGTGGTAAACTTGCCTGTTCAGGAGTTGAATCCTTCCAATTCTAGAGGTTCGCCTCGCGCGTGAGTGGCGCCCGCTTTAAAGTTGACTGGAGGGCAAGGCTTTGAAGCTAAATCCGTCATGCCTAAACTGGTTCCAACACGTTGGAGCGGGGCGCTTTTGCCGCATTCCCGGGGAGTCCGGGGTTTCCTGCAGCCCGTGATCACTCACGAAGCAGCGGCCGCCCGGCCAGCTGACGCTTGGGGCATCCGGGGGTGGGGGATGGTCAAGCTGAATCGCCAAGCCCAACCACGCGCAACCCCGGCCAGCGCGTGAGCCAGCCCTTCGCTTCAAGCCGCGCCAGCGGAATTTCCGGCTTGGTGCGAAAAGCCGGCGTTGGGCGAATAATCAGCTCCAGCACATCATCCACACCAAAGGGTGCGAGAATTTCAACACCCTTTGGCCCAAGGCGCGCGGCGATGGCGGTTGCGGTTTCAACCCAATGGGTCAAGGCATCCGCAACATCACGATAGGGGCGATGCCCGTTCCGTTCATGCATGCGCGCTTGGTTGCGCACGGACCACGGAAGGTCAGGCGCGGCGACGCTCAGCGCGGCCTCAATCCTTGCATCATGCTCAGCGGTTGCGATGTCCGGATCATGAAACACCACATCCAGATCAGCGAGTGGCGTGGGTTCCGTATCCTTTCCGGAAAGATGATCCCACACGGCGTTGCGCACAAAGCCCGCGCCAATCCAGGCGCCCGCAGGTCCATGCGTCGCGAGTACCGCAAGGCAGTGCATCATGCGCGGGTTACGCGCGATAAAATCAGCGATATCGGCGGCGTCGCGCATGCGCCTAGGCAAACAGGCTCGCCACCGCCGCCACCCGCGCCCGTGTCGGCGCATCCGCAATCCCATCCGCGCGCCCTGGCAGCCAATGGCGCTGAAACGCCGTCAGCAGAACGGAAAGCGGCAAATCGGTGCGATAGCCAATGGCGCCAAGCAAGGGCAGCAACGCAGCCTCATCCACCGGCGCCGCATCAGCGCCCGGCCAAAGCCCAACGCCATTCGCAGCCATTCCCTGCCAATCAAACAACTCCCCCGGGTCCTGCTTGCGATCAGGCGCGATATCCGAATGCGCCACCACATTACGTTGATCAATCGGGTGGCGCGCCATGATCTCAAGACACAAATCACACACCGCCGCCATTTGCAGCGCGGGAAAGGGCCGATAGCCCCATTCATGGCCAGGATTCACAATCTCGATCCCGATGCTGTTGGCGTTCAGCGCGCTACGCCCGCGCCAGTGCGAAATGCCGGCATGCGCCGCGCGGCGGGTTTCCGCCACCAGACGAAACACCGCGCCATCTTCTTCCACCACATAATGCGCGGAAACCTTGGCGCCAGCGTCGCATAGCCGCGCAATCGCCTCCTGCCCCGAACGCATGCCCGTGTAATGCAAGACCAGCGTATCAATCACCGCACCATCGGGCCGCGCTTCGTGATTGGGGCTGGGCAAGTCGCGGATACGAGGCAAGCTACAAGCCCCGCTGACGCTTGATCTTGTCCCAGGCAGCGTTGATCTGCGCCACTTGTTCCGTGGCGCGCTTGACGAATTCCTGCGGCACACCGCGGGAAGCCAGGCTATCCGGGTGGTTTTCCCGCATCAGCTTGCGCCAAGCCAGGCGCACTTCCTCATCACTCGCCTGGCGGGTCAGGCCCAGCATTTGATAGGGGTCTTCGCCTTGCGTTTCCGGCGCCACGGCACGGCGCGTGCCGCCCTTGGCGCGTTCCCAGGCGGCGGCATCCAAGGCGAAGCGCGCATGAATGCCGCGCAGCATATCGCCCTCGGATTTCGCAACCGGCCCATCAGCGCGCGCAATTTGCACCAAAGCGACCAGCACATCTTCCAGCATAGCCTTGTTGTCGGCGAAGGCCTCGCCCAATTTTTCCGCGAAGGGTTCCCAGCCTTCGGCGGATTCCCGTGCCTGATCGAACAGGCGCCCCACTTCGCCCAGCGCTTCTGCCGGCACATGGAACAGGTTGCGGAAGGCCGCGATTTCTTCCCGCTTGATCGGCCCATCCACCTTGGCAAGCTTGGCGGAGAGCACGACGACCGAGAAGGAAAACAGGTTTTCCTTGCTGCCGAAAAACGCCATCAGATCGGGTGTGGCGGCGGAAATGGCGCCCGCCTTGCCGCCAAGCGCCCCGGCATCCGCGGCATGGCCAAGCGCGGCCCCCACCATGGCGCCCAAGGGGCCACCCATGGCGAAGCCCGCCACACCGCCCAACATCTTACCCCAGAAACCCAAAACGCCTCCTGCTCGCTTTAGCCTTGTTTGAGCGACTGATTCACCGCTTCGGCGATGCCGCCTACGCGGATCAGGCGCTAAGCCTCGCGGCTTGCTACCACAAAAGCCTTGCCAGGCTGTAGATGTGCCGGATGGCCGGGCGCGGCAAGCTTTGGGCGTTAAAGATCAAGCGCAGTGGCGGTGGCCGAGAACAGGAAGGACGCCATGGTCGCATCCGCCCCGGGCCGGGCAAACAACAGCGCACCAACCGGCATGCCCGTATCGGCGGCCAAGCCAGCCCGCAGCGTGACAACCGGCCCACCGAGCACTGTGGTTGGGATGACAAAGGAAGGATCGCCCGTGCTGCCGGCATCCGGCGCCACATCCGGCGCGGCGGGCACCAGGATGAAATCATCTGATCCAAAGCCCGCCCAGAACCGCGCCCGAAAACCCGCCAGGTCACGTAGTGCCGCATGATATTCCTCATCCGGGATGGCCAGGCCCTCGGTAATGCCATCGGCGATATGGGGAGAGATGCGATCACGCGGCAGCCCGGCATGGGTGCGGCCAAGCTCGGCCAACATCACGCGGCGATGGCGCGCGATCATTTCCTCAAATCCTGCGCCGGCGCTGGCGCGATGCAGCGTGAGGCCGGCGGCGCCGAGCTGTTCGGCAAGGGCGGCGACGCGCGCTGCCGTTGTAGGTTTTTGCAGCTTTTCAATCAGCGGGTCTTGCAGCAGCACAATGCGGGGCGTGGTGGCGGGGCGGCTGACAAGGCGCAGATGATCCGCCGCGTAACCCGCCGCCAAATAAGCCGCATCCTGTGCGCTGACCCCAAACGCGCCGACCGTGTCGAAGGAAGGCGCCAGCGGCACCACCCCAACGCCGCCAATCGCGAGCGTTGAGGGTTTGAAGGCGCAGACGCCGGTATAGGCAGCGGGGCGATTGACGCTGCCTGCAGTTTGCGTGCCAAGCGCCAGCGGCACCATGCCGGCGGCAATGGCAGCACCGGACCCAGCCGAAGAACCGCCCGGCGTGCGTGCCAAATCCCACGGGTTGCGCGTGGGCGGCAGGCTTTGGAAGAAGGCGTATTCCGTGGTGTGCAGCTTGCCCAGAACAATCGCCCCCGCCGCGCGCAGATGCGCGACCACGGTGGCATCCGCGCTGGCGGGTGCAATATCAGCGCGAGAGGGGCTATTGGCGCGTGTCGGCAGGCCGCGCACATCAATCACATCCTTGATGCCAACGGGGATGCCATGCAGCGGCCCGCGCAGCCGCCCCGCCTTTCGTTCCGCATCCAGCGCGCGCGCTTCGGCAAGCGCGGTATCGGCCAGCACATGAATCCAGGCTTTCACCTGGCCATCAACGGCGGCGATGCGGTCCAGATAGCGGTGGACCAGGGCTTCGGCAGTAAGGCTTCCTTGCGCCATGGCGGCGGAAAGATCGCGGATTCGGCCGGGGTTTTGGATCAGGGGGTTGGTCATTTTTGGCCTTTCGGCGCGTCAGATGAAACGCGCAGCTTTCACGGAGCCATCTTGCGCGCATAGAGCTGACGCAGCGGCAAGCCAGGGTAAACCACCATCTTGCGCTGATAAAGGTTCATGAAAGCATCAATCGCAGGTTTTGGCATACGCAGCACATCCTGCGCCCCTGGACGATCCATGGACCAGAGGTAATCATCGAAAATCATTGTACCGCCAACACGAAGAAGTGGAAACGCCATGGTTGCGTCAGCCAAGACATCCGGCGCCTCATGCGACCCATCAATATAGATCAGATCGAAACTTTCGCCGGCGCCAGAGGTGATGAGGCCAGCCAGGGCATGCTGCGATTTCTGCTTCAGCTTGCGTAAGGCAACCGGCTTGGCCGCTTTTTCCAGCGCGATGCGGGTATTATGGTCAAAGCGGCGTTCCACATCGCTCATCGCCGCTTCTGCGGGACCCCCTTGGCGATGTTCGATGCTGCCTTCCCACGTATCAACGCAGGTCAGCGAAACTTCGCCATCCGCCACAGCCGACCCATATTCGATGATGTGGCAGGCGGAACGACCTTCAAAAGATCCAATTTCCAGGATTTTTCTGGGCTTTTCCTGATCAAGGATGCGCTTCCACACGGGGATATAGATCGAAAACCAATCGCGCGTGAATGCGTAAGTGGCATTTTCGGCCGCTGGGTGTGTATCTGGCATGCAGGTCAACCTTCATCATTGCGGGATCGGTCCGAACGCTGTTCACGTGAGCACGATCTCCCGCGCAATGCCCCTGCAATCCATTTCAAATTCTAAATCTTTCACCGGCGGGCGGCAATATTGCCAGGTCAGCCCATGCCGCGCGGCATCGCGGCGGACGATCTCCTCCGCGAAAAATGGCGTCATGTCATGCACCGTATAGGCCTGCACACCTGTCGTTGCGCGCCAATCGGCGCCAAGTAACCCCATGCGCCGTTCCATTTCCCCCAATACCCAGCGGGCCTTGGCGCGCATCCCGGCGGGCGAGATATCCCCAAGTGCCACCGTATTGCTGCGGTAATCGCCCTTGCCTTCCGCCGCTTCACCACTGCCCGCCACGGCGAAGGATGGCGCGGCGCCAGCATCCGGCACGGTATAGACAAAGGCGTGAAAGCAGGGCTCGGCGGGCGGGTCGATTTCCGGGCAGACATTGCTGCGCGCAATCGGGTTCAACCCATCCCGAAACAAGCCCCATTCCGTCAATACGCCGCCATAAACCCGATTAAACGCCGCGAACCCTTCTTCCGTGAAAGGCGCGGGGGAGCGTAATTCGCAGGCCGCAAAAGCCGCTTTCGGGCGGCCAATGGCATCAAGATACGCGGCGATGCGCGCAAACCCCGCCATCAAGGGTATGGGTTCGGCAAAACGCACGCGTTCCAGCCGAAAGCCAGCTTCAGCCGCCACGCCGGCGCTATATTGATAGACGCCTGGGATGAAGCGGAACCCGCCTTCAGCAACCTTTTGTGTCATATGCGTGCCTTTCGTCATGGTATTGAACCAGCGCCATGGTGCTGGCACTGAGTGTCTGAACGCAAGCCCGCAACGCGGAAGGAAAGCACCCATGCCCACCCCCACCAAGCTTGGCATTATCGGCTTAGGCATTATGGGCGAAAGGCTGCTGCGCGCCGCGCTGGAACACGCCGCAGAAAGCGTAACACCAGTTGCCGTCTGGGACCCATCGCCAGCCGCCGCCGCACGAATTTCCGCCATTCCGGGCGCACCGCCCATGCTCACTTCAGCAGAGGCGGTGATCAGCGCTTGCGATTGCCTTTATATCGCCGCGCCACCTGCGGCGCATATTCCCTTGGCCGAGGCCGCAATTGCCGCAGGGCGGTCGGTTTTTATCGAAAAGCCTCTGGCGACTTCACTTTTGGAGGCGCGCGCCTTCGTCGCCCGGGCGGAAGCGGCTGGTGCTAGGGCGGCGGTGAATTTCCCCATGGCATCCTCCCCCGCCGTGGCGCAGCTTGCGGCCTGGCGCGCCGGACTCACGCCAGAATCCCTGGCCATTGAGGTTGCCTTCGCCACTTGGCCGCGCGGCTGGCAGCAGGCGGCGGCAAGCTGGCTGGCGAAGCGGGCCGAAGGCGGCTTCACGCGCGAAGTCGTCTCCCACTTCCTGTTCCTGACGCGCCGGCAATTGGGGCCGCTCAAGCCGGTCTCGGCCGGCACCACCTATCCGGCAGGTGACGGGGCCGAAACGGCCATTCACGCCACATTGACCGCCGGCGGCTTGCCCGTGACGCTGCAAGGTAGCGTCGGTACCACCCCCAAGGATGACCACAATACCTGGACGCTGAATGGCGCCATCCGACTGCGCGATTGGTCCTTTGCCGAAAGGCTGGGCGCGGATGGCCATTGGGCGCAGGCGCCGGATGCGCTGCCCAATGAGAAAATGCGCCCCATGGTGCTGCGCGGCCAATTGGCGCAAGTCGCGGCCATGACGCGTGGTGAGGCGCATCGCCTGGCGACATTGCGCGAAGCCTTGGAAGTGCAGGAAATTGTTGAGGCCATTTTGGCCGCATAAGTCATGGCGCGGTCGGCCGATCAGCCGCCGCCCAAAATTTCCTTGTTATGCGCACCAAGCCGCGGCGCCGGGCCGGCCATGCGCGGCCTTTCGCCATTGAAGGAAAGTGGCATGGCGACCAGCGAAAAATCCTCGCCCGGCACCGGCTGCACCATGCCAAGCGCCAGGGTTTGTGGTTCTGCCAAAACTTCCGGAATGCTGTTTACTGGCGCGCAGGGCACACCAATCCGCGCAAGCCGCTCCAGCCATTCTGCACGCGGCGTGATACGCATGAGCGCCGCGATCATCGGCAGCAGTAGGGGCTTGTGTTTGAGCCGCGCGCGATTGGTGGAAAACCGCTCATCGCTTGCCCATTCCGCATGGCCCAATTCAGCCGCGAATTTCGCAAAAAGCCGGTCATTGCCGCAGCAGACCAGCACCGGCCCATCAACGGCATCGAACGCCTCATAGGGCGTCAGGTTTGGATGACCGGAAGCATGGCGTTCTGGCAGTTTGCCCATATTCACATAGGCACTTATTTTCTGCCCTGCCCACAGCAGCGCCGTTTCAAACAGCGAGGTATTCACCACGCCGCCCTGGCCCGTGCGGTGGCGCCGTTCCAACATGGAAAGCGCGCCGAGCACGGTCCAAAGCCCCGTCCCCTGATCCACGACGGAAGCCCCCATGCGCACCGGCGGGCCATCTGGTTCCCCGGTAATGGAAGAAAGCCCGCCAAAAGCCTGCAACAGCGGTTCATAACCAGGCCGCAGCTTTTCCGGCCCGATATGTCCAAAGGCCGACATTTCACAATAGATCAAATGCGGATGCCGCGCTGTGACTGCTTGCGCGCCAATCCCCAGAGCCTCCGCCGCGCCGGGGCGAAGATTATGCAGCATGATATCGGCATGGGCGAGCAGACCATGCAAAACCTCTACCCCTTCCGGCGATTTCAAATCAAGGGTCACGGATTTCTTGCCGCGATTGAATTCATGGAAATTCAGCGCATCGCCATGGCGGAAATCGGGGCCCATGCGGCGCGCATCATCGCCGCCATCGGGTTTTTCTACCTTGATCACATCAGCGCCGAGGTCAGCGAAAATCGCGCCCGCGAAGGGTCCTGCCAATACTTGGCCAAGTTCCACCACGCGCACGCCAGACAATACGCCTGTCATTGCAATTCAATCCCTGATTCGCGCACCAGGCGCTTCCATTTCTCGATCTCGCTTGCCTGGAAACGCGCCAGATCATCCGGCGCGCCAGGGCGCAGCACCATGCCGCTTGCGGTCAGGCGATCTCGCACCGCGGGGCGCGCCATGATGTCATTCACCAGGCCATTGACGCGCGCCACAATATCAGGCGGCGTGCCGGACGGCGCATAAATCGCATTCCAGGAAAGCATTTCATAACCTGGAAAACCCTGTTCTTCGACTGTCGGCACATCCGGCATCATGGAAACGCGCTGGCGGCTGGTAACACCAATCGCGCGCACCCGCCCTTCCCGCGCTTGCGGCATGGAGGTGGTGGCATCCACAAACATCACCTGCGCCACGCCGCCAATCACATCCGTGATGCCCAGCGGGTTTGAGCGATAAGTGACATTCACCATATCCACCCCCGCCATGGATTTGAACATCTCCCCGGCGACGCGGGATGAAGCACTGCCGGAGGCGAAATTGAGCTTGCCCGGATTGGCGCGACCATAAGCGACCAAATCCTGCATGGAACGCACCGGCAGATCATTATTCACCACCACCAGCAGCACGCCCACGCCGATCAGCGCGACAGGTGCGAAATCCGCTACCGGATCATAGGGCAGGCGATGAAATAAAGCAGGGTTTGATCCATGCGTCGTATTGGCCGTGGCCAGGAAGGTATAGCCATCCGGCCGCGCGCGCGCGACGGCTTCTGATGCGATAAAGCCATTGGCGCCGCCGCGATTATCCACCACCACGGGCTGGCCCAATTCGCTGCTCATGGCTTCGGTGAAATGCCGTGTTGTCACATCTGTCCCACTACCGGCGGGAAAGGCGACGATGAAGCGGATGGGCCGATCCGGCCAGCGCCCGACCGGTTGCGCCATGGCGCTACCTGCCCCCGCCAAGCTCAAAGCTCCCAAAAGCGCCGCGCGGCGCGGCATAATGTTGTGTTTCATGGCGTTTTCCTCGGCTCTGGCGCAGCGTCGCGTGCAGCGCCATAGTCACGCGTAAGCGTCATCGCGCCGCGCCGCGCTGTCAACGCCTGCAAGCAAGGAAGCACCGCGATGTCCGATCTGCCGAAACATGTCCATTTCCACGAAGAAGGCCCGCGTGAGGGGTTTCAAATTGAACCCGTGATCTATCCTTTGGCGGATCGCGTGGCGTTGGTGGAAGCGCTGGCGGAAACCGGGCTCACGGCCATTCAGGTGGCGTCTTTCGTCTCGCCCAAGGCGGTGCCGCAAATGGTAGATTCGGCGGCGTTTTTCGCGGCCATCAAGAAACGCCCCGGCGTGCGCTATGAAGCGCTTTGGCTGAATGAACAGGGTTTCAACCGTGCGCGCGCGGCCACAGGCGTGGATCTGGTCGGCAAGATCAGTCTTTACACATCTGATGCCTTCGCCAAGCGCAACAATAACTGCACGGCGGCGGAAATGCGGGAACGTGTGGTGCGCTGGCTTGATCTTTACGCGGAAGCCGGTGTCACGGTGGAACGCGCTTTGGTGATGACCGCCTTTGGCTGCAATTATGAAGGCGAGATTCCGCCCGAAAGACCAGTGCAGGAATTGCTCTGGGCGCATAGGGTCTGTGCGGAACGTGGCATAAACCTGAAGAAGCTTTATTTCGCCGACACCATGGGCTGGGCCAATCCGCAGGCGGTGCGGCGCCTGGTTGGGATGCTGCGCGAAAGGCTGCCAGATGTGGAAGTAGGGCTGCATTTGCATGATACGCGCGGGCTAGGCACCGCGAATGTGCTGGCCGCGCTTGAAATGGGGGTTTCGCTTTTGGATAGCTCCGTCGCCGGGCTGGGTGGTTGCCCCTTCGCCGGGCATGGCGATGCGCGTGGTGCGGGGAATATCTGCACGGAAGATATGGTGTTTCTATGTCACGAGATGGGCATCGAAACCGGCATTGATCTTGACCGGTTGATTGAGGCCGCGCGGCTTGCGGAACGCATCATTGGCCGCCCACTTGCGGGGCGGATCATGCATGCCGGATCGCTCCGGCAATATCGCGCGGCTGATCCCGGCTGATGTCATGGCCGAAACCTGGGCAGCACAGCGGATGTTGGAAAGGACGCGCGGCAAGGCGGGTCCCGTCATCATCATCGGTATCTGGGCCTTGGGATGTCCCGATGCCCGGCACAGATCGTGCACTTGAGGTTTTAGGGAATGCCGGGCGGGAATTGATGGAGCCCATCTGCGCCCAGCGGCAGCGGCACAACCTGTTGCACGGCGGCAAGCGGCAGCACGCCATAAAGATGCGGAAACAAGCCCGCGCGAGAGCCGCCGCTGGCAGCTTCCCATTTCAGCGCCGCACCCAAAGCTGCCGTTGAAGCCTCCACCATCAGCAAATCGGCAATACCCGCGCGATGCTTGGCAGCACTGGCGCGAAGCTGTGCCGCGGTTGAAAAATGCAAGAAGCCATCGCGCCGATCATCTGCGCTGCCGTGATAGGCACTGACCTGTTCTGCGGCGCGCCAATCAGCAGCGCGCACTAATGTGTAAATCAGCTTTTCCATGTCGTGTGCATAGACGATCACGCCTGCCTGGCAAAGCATGCGATGATCCCACGTCCTTCCTGCTTTACCTTGCGGTGAAATCGCCTAAGCTTCGGGCAAGGATGCGCCTTCGGGCGGGCGCGCCGCCATTTCCAACGCCGCCCGCAGGTCCTTCTGATGCATCCGCTTCCGCTTGCCGGCATTCGCGTTGTCGAATTCTCTCACATGGTGATGGGGCCCACTTGCGGCCTGATCCTGGCTGATCTTGGCGCCGAGGTGATCAAGATCGAACCGCCCGGCAAGGGGGATCGCACCCGCTATCTTGTGGCTTCGGGCACGGGCTTCTTTCCCGCATTCAGTCGCAACAAGAAAAGCGTGGCACTGGATACTGAAAATGCCGAGGATCTAGAATTGTTGCAGCGCCTGATTGATACGGCCGATGTGGTGGTGGAGAATTTCCGCCCCGGCGGCCTGGCAGCAAAGGGCCTGGGCTATGAAGCACTTTCCGCGCGCAATCCACGGCTGATCTATTGCTCGCTCAAGGGATATCTGC
The DNA here is from genome assembly GCA_903927465.1 of uncultured Rhodospirillales bacterium. Taxonomy (GTDB): domain Bacteria; phylum Pseudomonadota; class Alphaproteobacteria; order Acetobacterales; family Acetobacteraceae; genus Neoroseomonas. The sequence goes on from CAIYMY010000175.1 coordinate 50,111, forward strand.
CGGGGCCTTATGAAAATCGTACTGCCCTGGATGAGGTGGTGCAGATGCAATCGGGGCTGGCTTACATGACCGGCCCGCCTGGTCGGCCTCTGCGTGCCGGGGCGCCGGTGAATGACATGATGGGCGGCATGTTCGGCGTGATTTCGATCCTTGCTGCGCTCCGCCAACGCGATGCCAGTGGGCGCGGCCAATATTTGCAGGCAGGGCTGTTTGAAAACGCGGCTTTTCTGGTCTCCACAGCGATGCTGCAACAGGCCATCACCGGCAAGGCGCCAGACCCGATGCCGGCCGGGCGGCGCGCCTGGGGCGTTTATGATGTTTTCAACACCGCCGATGACGAGCAGATTTTCATTGGCGTGGTGACGGAACGCCAGTGGGAAATTTTTACGCGCGAATTGAATGAACCAGCCTTGAGCAACCCGGATTATGCCAGCAATACGGAACGCGCCAAGTGCCGCGAAACCCTGATCCCGCTGGTGCAATCCTTCCTGAAGAAACGCAGTGTGGCGGAGCTTGAGGAAATGTGCGCGCGTGCCGGCCTGCCTTATTCACGCATCGCCAAGCCTTGGGATTTGTTCGAAGACCCGCATCTGCTGGCGAGCGGCGGCTTCCATGAAGTGACACTCAGCGATGGCAGCCGCGCCAAGGTGCCGGCCCTGCCTATGCAATTCGGCACAGACCGCCTGCCCTTGCGCCATGATCTGCCAAGCCCTGGGCAGCATAATGCGGAGATTCTCGACCCGCTCCGAAAGGCAGCGGGCGCCTGAAAAACCCCTCACCATTTCGATCCAGAAGGATAGCCACCATGCCGATCTACGCGCTTGATGATCTTGTTCCCCAAACCCCGGGCAATGGGAAATTCTGGGTGGCGCCCGATGCGCATGTGATGGGCAACGTGATCCTGGCCGAGGATGTCGGGATATGGTTCGGCGCTGTGATCCGTGGTGACAATGAACCCATCAGCATCGGCGCGCGTAGCAATATCCAGGAAGGTTCCGTGCTGCATTCCGATGTGGGTTTTCCATTGACGATCGGCGCTGACGTGACGGTGGGGCACCATGCCATTCTGCATGGCTGCACCATTGGCGATGGCGCCTTGATCGGCATGGGGGCCACCGTGATGAATGGCGCGCGCATTGGGGCGGGCAGCATCATTGGCGCCGGTGCCTTGGTGACGGAAGGCAAGGAAATCCCCGAACGATCCCTGGTCATGGGCGCACCCGCCAAGGTGATCCGCGCACTTGATGCAGAAACCGCCGCGCGCCTGCTGGCCTCAGCCGCGCATTATGTGGATAACGCGCGGCGCTTCGCCCGCGGCTTGCGGCAGATTGATTAGGGGGTCTAGAGCAGATCACGTTCAGATGGAATCATCTGAACGTGTGAAGATGCTCGAAAAACAATGATGTAGAGTGGGTTGTGTGAACCCATGTGAACGCAACACGCTCGAAGGCGGCCCTTCAGCTTGCGTCTATCTGCAAGCCTTCCTTCTTGATCACATCGGCCCATTTGGTGATTTCGCTGGCAACGAAAGCACCGAATTGCTGCGGGCTGCCAATCATCGGCATGCCGCCCAATTCCTCAAAACGCTTTACCGTTTCGGGCAAGGCGAGCATCGCCATCACATCGGCGTTGATGCTGTTGATTATCTCAGCTGGCATGGCGGCCTGACCGAAAAGGCCGAACCAGGTATTCACTTCGTAATTCGCAAGTTCCGGCATGGTTTCGCGCATGGCCGGCACATTGGGAAGTAGTGGGTGGCGTTCCTTGCTCGTCACCGCCAAGGCGCGCACGCGGCCGCCCTGGATATGGCCCATGATGCCGGTCAGGTTATCAATCAGGAAGGTGACATTGCCGGCGAGCAATTCAATCTGCGCCGGGGCCGATCCGCGTGTTGGCACATGAATGGCCTGGGCGTTCAGCATTTGCAGAAACAGCACCGGCGAAAGATGCGTGGATTGGCCCACACCTGTTGAGACATAGGGGATTTCACCCGGCTTGGCGCGCAGCATGGCGGCAAGTTCCGCCACATTCTGCGCTGGCACATTGTTGTTCACCACCAACACATTCGGCCCCGCGATGGTGCCGGCGATGGCGGCCAATTGTTCTGGCCGATATTGCAGATTGCGGAACAGGGAATAGCCGATGGCCTGCGGGCCGATATTGCCCATAAGCAGCGTGAGGCCATCTGGGCGCGCGCGCACGGCTTCCACGGTGCCGATGGTGCCGCCAGCGCCGGTGCGGTTTTCCACCACCACGGGCGTGCCCCAGCGCGGCTGGAGAAACTGCGCCATCAGCCGGGCCATAATATCCGTGGTGCCACCCGCCGCAGCGGGGACGATGATGCGCACCTGCCCCGTTGGGCGCCAGGATTGCGCGCGGGCCAGCGCGGGCGCGGCTAGAAGCGGCAGGGCAAGGGCGGCGCGGCGGTTAAGCAATGTCATGGTTTTTTCCTCCCCGGGGATTTGGTTCAGCATGGCCCGAGCTTGTCTTGAGGGAAAGATGCTGGGTCACCCAGCCTTACGCAGCGCGGCCATGACGCGTTTCATGCCCTGTTCCCAGGGTGGCAGGGTCACGCCGAAAACGCGGCTGAGCTTGCCATTATCCAGCCTGCCATCGGCCGGGCGCGTGGCCTTGGTGGGGTAATCTGCGGTCGTGATCGCGTGGATCTTTGGGCAGGGTCCGCCATGCGTGGCGGCTTCGGCAAAAATCGCCTCGGCAAAACTGTGCCAGGTGGTGAAGCCACCGCCAGTGGCGTGGAACACATCGGCGCATTCATCCCGCCAGCCTTGGGTGCGGATCTGGGCCAGAATGGCGGCAATGGCATCCGCCAAATCCGGCGCGGCGGTGGGGCTGCCCCATTGGTCGGCCACCACGCGGAGTTCCGGGCGCTGTTCACCCAGCGCCAGCATGGTGCGCAGGAAGTTCCGGCCCATGGGGGCGAAGACCCAGGCCGTGCGTAGGACGGTGCAGCGCGGATTGGCGGCGCGTGCCGCCCATTCCCCGGCAAGTTTGGTGCGGCCATAGGCGCTGAGCGGATTGGGCGCATCGCTTTCCAGATAAGGCGCGCCTTTCAACCCGTCATACACATAATCAGTGGAAATCTGGATGATCGGAATGCCCGCTTCGCGCGTGAGCTGCCCAAGCAAGGCGGGCCCCAGCGCATTGGCACGAAAGGCGCCCGCTTCATCATCTTCCGCCGCATCCACCGCAGTCCAGGCGGCACAATTCACCACCGCATCGGGCTTCAGCGCATGAAAGGCGGCTACCACGGTTTCGGGCTTGTCGAATTCGAATTCCGGCTGGCCGACCAACAGCGCTTCAAACCCCAGCGCCGGCAGGGCCGCTTCCAGGCCGGTCGCCAATTGCCCGCCACGACCAGTGACGAGGATGCGGCGCATCACCAAGACCCTTTCGGGAAGGGGGGCTGGATATCGGCAAGGCGCGGCGCCTTGCGGTCCTTGTCAGACAGGATCGGGTCCTTCACCGGCCAATCAATGCCAAGCGCCGGGTCATCCCAGGCGATGCCGGCATCGGTTTCCCGATCATAATAGGCGTCGACCTTATAGAGCACCTCGGTATCTTCTTCGAGCGTCACAAAACCATGCGCGAAGCCCGCGGGTATCCAAAGCTGCTGCCAATTGGCGGACGATAATTCACACGCCACATGCTGGCCGTAAGTGGGTGAGCCTTCGCGAATATCCACCGCCACATCCAGAATGGAACCGCGCACCACGCGCACCAGCTTGGCCTGGGCTGTGGGTGGGCGCTGAAAATGCAGGCCGCGGACCACGCCCTTCTGGCGTGACAGCGAATGATTATCCTGCACGAAATCAGCCGTGATCCCATGCGCCGCAAGCGTACGGCGCGACCAGACTTCGCTGAAAAAGCCGCGATCATCGCCAAAGCGTGCTGGTTCGATCAGGATCAGATCAGGAATGGCAAGGCGTTCGACCTTCATGCAAGCCGCCCCTCAGCCAGGTCACGCAAATAGACCCCATAAGCGGTCTTGCCCAAACGTCCCGCCTGGGCGCGCAAAGCCGCCGCATCAATGAAGCCCATGCGGAACGCGATTTCTTCCGGGCAGCCCACTTGCAGCCCTTGGCGTTCTTGTACGGTCTGCACGAAAAGCGCTGCCTGCAGCAGGGAAGCCGGCGTGCCGGCATCAAGCCAGGCGCAGCCACGGCCCAATTGCTCAGCGCGTAGTGTTCCATCCGCAAGATAGACCTTATTAAGATCAGTGATCTCAAGCTCGCCGCGCGCGGATGGCTTCAGGTCGCGCGCCATTTGCGTCACGCGCTTGTCGTAGAAATAAAGTCCAATCACTGCCCAATCGGATTTCGGCTTGGCCGGCTTTTCCTCGATGGACAGCACGCGCCCGTCAGCGTCGAATTCTGCCACGCCATAGCGTTCCGGATCAGCCACGCGATACCCAAAGACCGATGCTTGACCATTTAGCGCATTGGTCGCTGCCGCCTTTAAACTATCGACCAGGCCATGGCCGTAGATGATGTTGTCGCCCAAAGCCAAAGCGCAGGCTTCGCCGCCAATCCATTCCGCGCCGATCTGAAAGGCTTGCGCAATGCCATCTGGGCTCGGCTGTTCGGCATAGCTGATGTGAACGCCGAATTGCGAACCGTCACCCAGCAAGCGCTTGAATGCCGGCAGATCAGCCGGCGTTGAGATCAGCAGAATATCCTTGATCCCCGCGAGCATGAGCGTGCCCAAGGGGTAATAGACCATGGGTTTGTCATAAACGGGCAGCAATTGCTTGGACGCTGCCAATGTCATCGGGTGCAGCCTGGTGCCGGACCCGCCGGCGAGCAGAATACCCTTCACGATTTCACACCCCCAAGCCTTTGGCCCGCATAGCGTTTGTCGCGAATTGGCCGCCACCAGGCTTCATTGTCCAGATACCAGCGAATTGTTTGATCAAGCCCGGCCTCAAAATCATAGCGCGCCTTCCAGCCAAGGGCTGCTTCCGCGCCGCTTGGGTCCATGGCGTAGCGGAAATCATGGCCCGGGCGATCCTTCACATAGGTGATCAACCGCTCACGCGGGCCAGCGGGATCAGGGCGCAGCCGGTCAAGCGTTCGGCAAATGGCCTGCACCACTTCCAGATTAGTCCGTTCCTGGCGCGGGCCGATGCAGTAAGTCGCACCCGGCACACCGCGCATCAGCGCCAGCACCAGGGCTTCGGCGTGATCCTGCACATGGATCCAATCACGGATATTCGATCCATCGCCATAAACAGGCAAAGGCTGGCCTTCCAGCGCATTCAGCGCGACCAGCGGGATAAGCTTTTCCGGGAATTGCCACGGTCCGTAATTATTCGTTGTGTTCGAAACAAAAGATGGAAAGCCATAAGTGTGCTGCCAGGCGCGCACCAAATGGTCTGACGCGGCCTTGGAAGCGGAATAAGGGCTGCGCGGATCATAGCGCGTATGCTCATCGAAGGGCGCATCATCAGCGCTTTCGAGTGACCCGAAAACCTCATCCGTCGAGACATGATGGAAGCGGAAATCCGCCTTCGCGCCGGCCTCCAACCCTTGCCAATATTCCCGCGCGGCTTCCAGCAATACCTGCGTGCCGACAACATTGGTCTGGATGAATTCCGCCGGGCCATCAATGGAACGATCCACATGGGATTCGGCGGCCAGATGCATGACGCGCGCCGGCTTGAAGCGGGTGAAGGCATCGCGCATCGCGGCCGGGTCGCAGATATCCAGCGCCAGATGCTGATGGCGCGGCGATTTCAGCCAATCGCCAAGGGAATCAGGGCTCGCGGCGTAGGTGAGTTTATCGATATTCACCACAGTTGCGTCGGTGGTGGCCAGCAAATGCCGCACCACTGCAGACCCGATAAAGCCCATACCACCTGTCAGAAGAATGACCATGAAGCGCCCCACCCATTGAAGATGCCCGAATGCACCTTCATTCGGACATCTCTTTATGTCAGCAGCATGACCAAGCGCTATCCCGCCCTGGTCAGGTATTCATCGCGTCGAAGAAATCCTGATTGGTCTTGCTGTACTTCAACTTGTCCAACAGGAATTCCATCGCATCCTGCGTACCCATTGGGTTCAGGATACGGCGCAGCACCCACATCTTGGATAGCGTGCCGCGATCCACCAGCAATTCTTCCTTGCGGGTGCCGGATTTAGTGATGTCAATCGCGGGGAAGGTGCGCTTATCGGAAAGCTTCCGATCCAGCACGATTTCGCAATTGCCCGTGCCTTTGAATTCTTCGAAAATCACTTCATCCATGCGGCTGCCGGTATCAATCAGCGCCGTCGCAATAATGGTGAGTGACCCGCCTTCTTCGATATTGCGCGCCGCACCAAAGAAGCGCTTCGGGCGTTGCAGCGCATTGGCATCCACACCGCCAGTCAGCACCTTGCCGGACGACGGTACAACCGAGTTATAGGCGCGGCCCAGGCGCGTGATGCTGTCCAGCAAAATCACCACATCGCGCTTATGTTCCACCAGGCGCTTGGCTTTTTCCAGCACCATTTCGGTCACTTGCACGTGGCGGGTCGCCGGTTCGTCAAAGGTGCTGGCCACAACATCACCGCGCACGGTGCGGGCCATATCGGTCACTTCTTC
>CAIYMY010000176.1 GCA_903927465.1 uncultured Rhodospirillales bacterium
CAAGGCTGCTGCTTTCCCCCACCAGCTTTCCGGCGGCCAGCAGCAGCGCGTGATGATCGCCATGGCTTTGGCCGCCGATCCGGCGCTGTTGATCGCGGATGAACCAACCACCGCGCTGGATACAACGGTGCAGGCGCAAATACTGGCACTGCTGGCCGCGCTGCAGGCACGGCGCGGGCTTGCGATGCTTTTCGTCTCGCATGATTTGGCGGTGGTCGAGGGCATCGCCCAGAGGGTAGCGGTGATGCGGCATGGCAAGGTGGTGGAGGCCGGGCCGACGGCGCAGGTTTTTGCTGCGCCTTCCCACCCCTATACGGTGGCACTGCTCGCAAGCCACCCCAGCCAGGCTCAACGCATCAGCGCGGTTGATAGGCGAGCCCTGCCGGCGCTGGAGATTGAAGACCTCACGGTCACGTTCAGGCCACATCGTTTGGGCGGCGCGAAGCTGCGCGCGGTCGATGGCGTTACGCTCAGCATTGCGGCTGGCGAAGCGTTGGGCTTGGTGGGCGAGAGCGGGTCGGGCAAGAGCACGCTGGCCAAGGCTGTTGTGGGGCTCGTTAGGCCGGCCAAGGGGTTCATCCGCGTCTTCGGCCACGACCCGGCGGCGCCGGCCGACCGCAAAGCGATGGCGCGGGCCGTTCAGATGGTGTTCCAGGACGCTGCCGGTAGCCTGAACCCACGCCTGACCATCGCGCAAATTCTTGCCGAACCGCTGGCGGTCCATGGATTGGCCCCACCCGCACAGCGCCGCGCCCATGCGCGGCAGCTGCTTGAGGAGGTTGGGCTCACGGCCACGCATCTGGATCGCTATCCGCATCAGCTTTCGGGCGGGCAAAGGCAGCGGGTCGCGATTGCCCGCGCCTTGGCGGTCGATCCCAAGCTGCTGGTCTGTGATGAGCCAGTCTCGGCGCTCGACATGACAGTGCAGGCGCAGGTGCTGGATTTGCTCGCCCGCATCCGGCGCGAGCGCGGCCTGGCGCTGCTTTTCATCGGCCATGACCTTGAAACCGTCGGCGCTGTGTCGGACCGGATCGCGGTGATGAAGGATGGACGAGTTATCGAGATCGGCGCCGCCGAAGCCATTTTGCAACGCCCTGCCAATGCCTTCACGCAAGCCCTGGTCGCCGCGATGCCACGCCGCCGTGCGGGGCGGGAATGCGCCGCCGAATTGCTGGCAGTGGCCGAAGCTTGACCGCGTATCAGAGAGGAGATCCTACCTTGCCTATCGTGACCGTGCAGGCCCCAGCCACGCAAGGGCGGCTTGCCAATCGGCATCATCATGCGCGGCGCCAATGCGTTGGAGGGTTTCGGGCGTCACCCAGCGCGCCGGCTGTAGTAATCGCGTTGCGTGCGTGCCAGCCATCGGGAAAGCCCCTGCGCGGCAAGGGCGTCGCTGGCGGGCATCACTTCCGGCTCGCTCGGCCTGGTGCGGCTCAAGGAAACGTGCCGCCCGTCGGTGCGCTGAATCATCCAGCGGGTTTCAGTTTTTGCGTGCATCCTCACTCTCCGTCTTGCGTTACGGACGCTTCACGCTGTGGATCGCACCAGCCGGAATTCAGCGCGATCTGATTATCTGCGAGTTTTCCAATTGAGTCATGAACCGCGGGATTTGGTATTAATGTATATCCGGTCGACGAATGGGAAAGGGACGCTGTCAACGCGCACTAAAACACCAGACGCCTAAACCAGGAGCACGGCATGCACGGGCGAACGCCCGTCAGCGCCAATGGGTCAGTGCAATGATGACGTTCGACAGACGTCATATGTTTCCCCATGCCGGTCAGACGATGGGCATATATGCGCCATGTCTAACGCTTTCCACTCCGCCTTCTTAGCGCGCAATCCGTACTTGGCTTAGGTGCCCACACGCTGAGGTGTTTTCGTGCTGCTTGACTTGCCTGGCCCCAAATGGCGTCGCGATTCAAACAAACCCATCAAGCCTCGTGGCATGAATAGGACGAAAAGCACTAGCAGCAGGCCATAAATCAACGGTGCCGCACCAATCAGGCCAGTGCCGAAAAATACGCGCAGCACTTCTTCAAGCCCAATGGTGAAAAGTGCGCCAATCGTGGGGCCCAGCGGTCCATACATACCGCCGGCAATGGCGCCAAATACAATTTGCAAGGATATGCCAAGGCCTGCCGAGGTTTCGGGGTTAAGGTATAGCCGGTATTGCGCCATCAATGCCCCGGCGAGTGCCGCAAGTGCGGCGGAAACCACCGTGACCTTCAGCTTTTCCCAAGCCACGCGAATACCAATGGACGCGGCGGCATCTTCATCTTCGCTAATCGCGGAAAGTGCCTGTGCTGACATAGAACGGTTCTGCAAATGCCAAACCAGAATGCCAATGGCCCAGGCGCCAAGCGTGATCCACCAAAAGCCACTTTTGCTGAATTGCATGGCGCTGAAAGCGGCTTCCGGTGCCAAGTGCGGTGTCATACCGAGTGAACCACCCGTAATCTCTCGCGCTGCGGTGACAAAAATACGCACGATTTCCCCAGCGGCAAGCGTGACCAGCGCAAAGTAATGCCCCACCACACGCAAGCGAAAACAGGGCCATCCCAATAACGCGCCAGCGGCAGCTGCAAGCACGACGCTGATTGGAATGCCGATCCAGGGTGAAACTCCGTAGAGATTCCACATCATGGCCATGCCATAGGCACCAATGCCGGTGAAGGCGCCATGCCCGAAGGAAACCTGGCCAAAGCGCCCCATCATGGCCCAGCCGGTACAAGCCAAGCCCAACAGAAAGGCGGTGATCAGCAGGTGCAGCAGATATTCCGGCAGGGAAAGCAGCGGCAATCCCGCCAGCAGCGCAAGCACCAGGATGGATGGCAGGATTTTGTTCATCGCGCGAAAAGCCCCCGGGGCCGGACGAACATCATAATAATGAAGAACAGAAAGGCGAAGACATAGGACCATTCAGTAGTGCCCCAGAAGCCGCCAACAGAAATGATGACGCCCATCAAAAAGGCGGCAAGGAAGCCACCCAGCATATTGCCAAGCCCACCCATCACGCAGATCATGAAGGTAATGGGCCCAAAGGACAGGCCGACAAAGGGATGCACGTCCAGCTGCACCAGCAGCAGGCAGGCAGCAAGCCCGGCCAGAGAACCCCCAATAGCCGAAGCAATCAGATAGATCCGGCGCGGATCAACACCCATCAGAGGCATGACTTCCCGATCACGCGCAATCGCGCGAATGGCCGTACCGACATAGGTATACTTCAGGAATAACCAGAGCAGCGCCGCGCCCACCAAGGCGGCGATAAAGGCAGAAAGCTTGGTCCCGGAGATAAAGACCTCCCACACTTCCATTGGCGGCATATCCACCCCAAGGCTGCGAAATTCAGTGCTGAACACAAGGGTGGCGCCCCCTTGGAGCACAAAAAGAACACCGCCAGTGGCCAAGACCTGATTGATGGGCGGCGCTGTCAGCAGCGGCCGCACCACCAGCACATGCAGCAACACGCCAAGCACCGCGAGGCAGGGAAGACAGACGGCAAAAGCCATCCAGAGCGGCCAGCCCATCTGGTTATATAAATACCAGACGATATACATGCCAACCATGACCAGCTCAGCATAGCAGAGCCAGACCACATCAACGACACCAAACACCAGATTAAGGCCCAGCACAGGCAGCGCAAATACGCCGCCAAGCAGGATACCATTGATCAGCGCTTCAATCAGGAAGGGATCAAAAATGTTCATGGCTCAATGCATCCCAAGATAGGAACGGCGCAGTACAGGATCCGCGGAAAGCTCCGCCGATTTGCCTTCAGCCGCCACGCGTCCGGTTTCCAGTACATAGGCACGGTCAACCACGCGCAACACCTGCGCGACATTCTGTTCAACAATTAGAACCGTGAGACCTTCCTGTCTGATACGGCGCACCAGATCGAAAACCTGTTGCACGACCAAAGGTGCCAAACCGGCGGAAGGTTCATCCAGCAGCAGGAGTTTTGGCGCGCACATCAGCGCACGGCCAATGGCGCACATTTGCTGTTCGCCGCCGGACATGGTGCCTGCCAATTGATGCCGACGCTGCGCCATGCGCGGGAAAAGATCATAGACCCTGTCACGCCTTTTGGCGAATTCCGCCCGGGCAGATTTCGCGTAAGCCCCGACCTTGAGGTTTTCCTCAACCGTCAAATGTGGGAATAGACGACGGTTTTCCGGCACATGCGCAATGCCCAGTTCGGGCAACAAATGCGCGGGTACTTTTGTCAGATCCTGATCGCCATAGCGGAGCGTGCCGACTTTGGGCCGCAAGAGGCCGGAAATCACCCTGAGAAGCGTAGTTTTGCCCGCCCCATTGGGGCCGACCACACCCACGGCTTCTCCTGGTTCTACCCGAAGCGCCACCCCGAATAGCGCCTGGAAATCACCATAGCCGGCCTGGATGCCGGAAAGTTCAAGCGTTGCTGAACCATTCATGCCGCGCGTGCCTCCGGCGGGCCGAGATAGACTTCCGCCACGCGTTCATCTTCCTGCGCTTCCTGCGGCGTACCGGTAAAAATAACAGCGCCGTGATCCAGCATGACTACTTTATCCACTACGGAAAGCAGCACACCCATGATGTGTTCAACCCAAACAATGGTGATGCCGCGTTCATCACGAATGCGCTTCAGCATATCCGCTGCCGCCTGCATTTCCGCCGTATCAAGGCCGCCCAATGATTCATCGGCCAGCAGCAGGCGCGGCTGTGTCGCCAAGGCACGCGCCATTTCCAATTTCTTCAGCCCGGCGGCGCCCAGGCCATTGACCCGCGCCGTGTCATCATCAGGCAATTGCGCAAGGCGCAGCGCATCGCGCGCACGGCGTTCTGCCTCAGCCCGATCAATGCTCTCGCCTGCTCCGTAATGAGCGGCCAGAACCGCATTTTCGAATAGCGAAAGGCCACGAAACGGCCTTGGAATCTGGAAAGTTCGGCCGATACCGCGGCGACACACGTCTTCCGCTGCCAGCCCGGCGATTTCCTCACCTTCCAGCATAACCGAACCAGAGCTTGGTTTCAGCATGCCGGCTATGCAGTTGAAGGTCGTGCTTTTACCAGAACCATTGGGGCCGAGCAGCCCCATGATCTCGCCTTTCGCTACGGTGAAGGCCACGTTATCGACGGCGGTAAAGCCGCCGAAACGCTTTGTCAGGCCTTCAACGCGTAGCAGCGGTACTGCGCCGGACATTCAGCGCGCCGCATAGGGATGGCCGGCGGGCAGCGGGAAGATCGGTGGGCCGCCTGCAATGGCGCTGGGCCAAATCACCTTGGCCTTGGCATTTTCGTATTGCATTACCACGGCCACAGAGCGTTCATTCTGCCCGGACATGGTATGTCCCGGTGGATTGAATTTCACCCCATAGCCCTGGATCGTGCCGCCTACCGGAATATCAACCTGCAATGCGGATTGGCGCAGTGCATCCGCCGTCATGCCACCCGTACGTGCAACCGTCGGCTTCAGCACATTTTCCAAGAATACCCAGGTATTATTGAAACCCATGGAGGCATGGGTGGGCAGGTCATTCATGCGGTGCTTGGCCTGGAAGCGGCGCACGAATTCTTGCGCCAGCGCTGCTGCATCGGGGCTAAGCTTGCTGTGATCCAGCATTTGGGTGCCGGCGGGATCAACATTGCAGACCCCGTTCATGTCCGCCCCAAAGGTCTCGGCCAGGCGATCAATCTGCGAATAGCCTGCGCCATGGCCAATCAGCGCCTTGAAGCGCAGCCCGCCGGAGCGGGCCTGACGTAAGAAAAGCGTGATATCGGGATTATAACCGGCATGCAGAATAACATCCGGCCTTTCGCGCCGCAGCTTGGTGATCATGGTGGAAAGGTCCGGCGCCGAAGAGGAATAGCCTTCCTTCATCACCAATAGCATGTTCCGCGCTTTGCATTGCTGTTCAATGCCGGTGGCGACACCCGTGCCATAGGGCCCGTCTTCATAAATCACAGCAATGCGCACACGTTCCGGTGCTGCGCCAAATTTCGACTGTGCATTTTCCTGAATGACGGAAATTGAGCCCTCAGCATATTGGTCCGAATGTACCGTTGGGCGGAAGATGTACTGAAAATTCTTATCTTTCAGCACCGCGGTGGCGATGGCACTGGTGATCCACATAATCTTCTTGGCTTGTTCGAAGCGCTGTGAAAGCGGCACTGCATGCGCTGAAGAATAAATGCCAGTGACGACCTCTAATTTTTCCTGGCCAAGCAGGCGTTCGGCTTCGTTGATCGCCACATCTGCCTTGCTCTGGCTATCGGCGGTCACGGCTTGTACTGGGCGGCCACCGGCGCCACCGCGTTCATTGAATAATTCAATGGCGACTTCTGCGCCCCAGAACAGCGGCTGACTGCCCGCACCGGCGAAGGGGCCGGACAAGTCGGTCATGACGCCAATACGCAACGCTTCGCCGCGCGCCGGGCCCTGTGCCCAGGCTTTAGGGGCTGCCGGTACAGTGGCGGCAAGACCGAGGCCAGCAGTGGCCTGCAACAAATGACGCCGACTAGAGGGATTACCCTGCATGACGATCTCCCAAGGACTTGTTGTTTTAGTTATGACAAACTCAAGCCTGAGCAGCAGCCGCCGTCAAGCGGAAAGATTGAGCGCGGTCAATTATTGCGCCTCGGTGGCCCCTGAGGTCCTGATGAGCGATATCTTCCGTCACGAGGGCGGCGATGTGAACAGCATCGCCGCGTGGTCGCTTTCCATCACGCGCGCTGCCGCCGTGGAGTCGGTGCTATCGCCACACGAAAGCCGGTGCGCGCCCACCAGCCAAAGATTGCCGGGGCGAGAAGCCGCCTGACGCCGCAGGGTTCTCGGCGATGTCCGAGGGCAGGGCTTCGGGCGCATCGCCGTCGGACGCGGCATCTCCGCCCGCTGCAAGTTCATCCGCCGAGAAACCAAGCGCTGCGAGGTCAATCTCCGCCGCCTGGACACTGGCCAGCGCATCGCGCAGCAGTGCCTGGTCCTAGGCGGCTGTTTCTGCGATGCGAATATCAGCAAGCTGCAGCACGAACACCGAAAGCGCAGCCACGATGCCCTTCCTGCGCGGGAGCGTCGTGGATGAAAGGTAGGCGGGCGCTGTGGTAAAGCGATGGCCGCTTGGAAATCTTCATATCGCACAAAGCTGAAGAGTATGATCGAATCGGCCTAACCGATGTTTTGGCAGGTTGAGAAGATTTGATACGCCCAATCATGGATGCGGCTTACACAGCCTTATGCCTTGCCGTAGCCGCCACCACCACTTGTTTTGAAGGCAACAACATCGCCCTGATGCACGAGAAGATTTGCCTTGCCGCGCAATTCCTCTGACGTGCCCGCAACCCGCCGTAGCTCGCAGTGAAAGGGCGCGCCGGCTTCTCCGCCTGCCAAGCCCCATGGCGGGATAATTCGACGTTCGAACATGGTGGTCAAAGACATTTCCTCGGCAAGCACCAAATACTCGCGCTCACTGCCTTCGCCGCCCCGGTGAGCGCCGCCGCCGCCAGAGCCCCTGCGCAACGCATGGCGCAGGATGCGGATTGGAAACTCGGCCTCGATGATTTCAGCCGGCGTATTATTGGTGTTCGTAAGATGAACGCGCGTTGCCGCAGCGCCGGCGCGATCGTGCCTGGCACCTTCGCCGCCCCCGTGCGGCTCATAAAGAGTTTTCCAGCTACCATCGCGCCCCGCGCCACCGAAGATCAGCAGCCCAGCCGTGGTGGAACCACCTGCGGCAAGTCGTTCAGGAATGATAGGTGCAAAGGCACGAAAGATGGCATCCACAAGACGCTGCGAGGTTTCGTGATTGCCACCAACCAGCGGCTTTTCAAGCGGAGGATGCAGCAAGGAACCCGGGCGCGTGATGACACGTAATGGCCGATAACAGCCGCCATTCGGTTGAATTTCAGGACCGGCGATTGCCTTCATCGCGTAATAAACAGCCGCGGCCGTCACATAGGGCGTCGTATTCAATGGCCCAGCGACCGCATCATCGGTCGCCGAGAAATCAAACTCCGCCAGATCGTCGGCGATGGTTATGCGAACGCGCACTGCAGCGGGTGCGCCGTCAGGGCCATCATCATCCAGAAAATCTTCGCCTTCAAAAACACCCGCCGGGAGAGTCTGGATCGCCCTGCGCATCGCGGCTTCGGAACGGTCATGCAGGGCTGCCATGGCCGTCTCAACGGTTTCCGTGCCATGCAGCTGGCACAGGGCCAAAAGCCGTTGATCAGCGGTGCGCGTTGCGGCCATTTGCGCGAGCATATCCCCTTCACGTTCAGCGGGGCCGCGAACATTCTGCATAATGACACTGATTTTTTCTGAATCTGGCCCTTCAGCGGTGAAAAGCCTCAGCGGCGGTAGGCGTAGACCTTCCTGAAAACTTTCTGTCGCATTCGCAACATAGGAACCGGGCCAACCACCACCAATATCCGCCCAATGGGCAAGACTAACAGCAAAACCAATAAGCCGGCCATCGGAGAATATTGGCCGGATGGCCTTCACATCAGGCAGGTGATTGCCGCCCAGCTCCGGCAAATTGGTGAACCAGACATCGCCGGGTTTCAGCTTTTCGGGTGGGATGATTTTAAGGAACGCGCCTACCGTGAAACTCATCACGCCAAGATGCACAGGGATATCACGCCCCTGGGCGACCAATTCACCGCGCGCATCGGTGAGTGCCGATGAAAGGTCGCCGGCCTCTCGCAGGAGTGGCGAACGGGCGGCCCGCATGACAACAAAGGACATTTCTTCAGCAATGCCGGTCAGGGCATGGCGCAGTACTTCCAGTTGAAAGGGGTCTATATGCGTTTTCATGCCGTCTGCTCCTGCAGCAGGATATGACCATTGCCGGTGGCGCGGGCCTCCCAGCCCGGCGGGATAACAGTAGTTGACCAATCATCTTCAATAATCGCCGGCCCGCTGATGATATGCGGTGCTACCAGCGCGGCCCGTTCATAGCGCGCGGTCGGTATAGCACCCGCAGCATCGAACCAGCATTCGTCAAGCTGGAACGGTTTGGGGACAGCGCCGGAGGAGATCACGGGGGCGAGGGATGGCGGCCGAGGCACGCGTAGCCTAGTGCGCAGCCCCATCACTTCCCAAGCCTGCCCTGAAACAAAGCCAAATAATGCCTGATGCCGTTCAGCGAAAATCCTGCCAAGGGACGTACCATCAACTGGGCCCGCGAGCGCAACATCTACCGCATAGGATTGGCCGCGATAGCGGATCATGGCGGTCTCCTCGGTCTCGACATTATCATTATCATCCAGAAGGCTGCGCAATTCATCCACGAGTGCGGTGCGGGCAGTTGCGAAGCCTGCATCATCAAAACCGTCACTTGCCATACGCAGTGTGCGTTGACGTGTGGCGCTGTGTTCGGCTGTAACGCAGCCAAGCGCTGAAAACGCGGATGAAGCCGCAGGTACGATCACGCGCGAAATACCATAACTGCGTGCAAGCCCAATTGCATGCATTGGCCCCATGCCTCCAAAGGCCAGCAATGTTGCACCGCGCCCATCAACACCGCGTTCAACCGTTATCTTGTTAAGGGCGCGCGCCATGGTGGCGTCGGCTACCCGCAAGACGCCCAATGCAAGCGCTTCGACAGAAAGATTGAGCGCAGCGGCAAGCGGCGCGAAGACGGCTCGCGCCCTTTCAGGCTGAAGCTCTATTTCAGTTCCCAAGCGCCGTTTTGGATTGAGGTATCCCAAGATGACATTTGCATCACATACCGTGGGTAATTCGCCGCCGCGCCCGTAGCTGGCCGGGCCAGGCTCAGCCCCCGCACTTTGCGGCCCGATGGAAAGGCCAGACACGCCATGCCGCACGATACTACCACCACCGGCACCGATTGATTCAATCGCGACCATGGGTTGGCGCAACGGCTGATCAGCCAATTTGGCATCGGCGGTGATTTCAGCCTGTCCTTCAAGGATCAGCGCCACATCGGTGGTGGTGCCGCCCATATCAAAGGAAAGAACTGACTTTTCGTTCAATTCACGCGCGATTGCCGCAGCAGCCGCAACGCCAGCGGCAGGCCCGGACAAGGCCATGAGTAAGGGGCGTTCTGCCGCGGCTTCGGGTGTTGCCATGCCGCCAGCGGAATGCATGACGCCGAGCTTCAATCCGCTCGGCAAAGTGGCACGCAATTCCGTGAGGTAAGCAGCGGCGAGCGGCATCACTGCCGCATTCAAGACGGTGGCGATCATGCGTTCATATTCGCGCGCCTCGGGATTCACCGCATGGGATAGGGAAAGGAAAGGCACCTTCCCGCGCAGCGCCTGACCCAGTGCCAATTCATGCGACGGATTCGCATAGGCATGTAGCAATACTATCGCCACAGAAGACGCGCCGCTTGCCAAGGCACGCGCCGTTGCCGCTTCGATTGCTGCGGCACTCAACGGCTTTTGAACCGTACCGTCATGCAGCATGCGCTCTGCCAGCGGAATACGGCGCTCTCGTGGAACCAGGGGTTCCGGCTTGGGGCGGACCTCCAGCCGATAGAGATCACGCCTGCTCTGGCGGCCTATTTCGATGATATCTTCAAAGCCTTCGGTCCCAATCAGTACCACAGGTTCAAGCTTGCCTTCGACAATGGCATTGGTGACCCGCGTTGTGCCATGGACGAGTTCGGCAATATCGCGTGGTTGGAGAGAAATCGCAGCAATCGCCGCCAGAATGCTCGCCACAGGGTCCTTGGCGCGGGAAGGTACCTTGGCGCTGCGCAGCGCCCGATCACCGGTGTGAATGGCGACGATATCGGTGAAGGTGCCCCCAATATCAATACCAACATGCCATTCTGCCATTAGTCTGCTCCTTCAAGAACCTGTTCAAAGCGGCGCCGCGATCCAGGCCGGATAAGATGATCGAAAATTGCCCAATTTCTCCTGCTTTTGGGTGTAAGCAGCCCAAAATTTACGCAGAAGGCAGCGCGATGATCCGGCAGGGTTTTCTCATTTTTCGAGATTCGCATCTGTCAAACCTGCCCCCTGGACGGAAACGCCGAACGTGTTAGCCTAACCGAATCGCATCAAAGGAAAAGGGGCTTGCCATGCAACTCACCCGTCGTGATTTGTTTGTAGGGGGTGCAACGCTTGCTACCGCGGCCAGTTTTGGCACCTCCGCCGAGGCACAAACCCGTGCCGAAACACTGCGCCAGGTAACGGGCAATTCGGTCAATACGCTTGACCCGACCATGCCTGGTTCCACGCGTGAAGCCTTTGGCATCAGCGTCAATGTCTATGACCGCCTGGTGAGCTTCGGGCGCAAACGCTCAGGAAGCGGCTGGATTTTTGATCCGGATACCATCACCGGTGAATTGGCCGAACGTGTGGTGACCAGCGCCGATGGCATGACCTTCACCTTTCATCTGAAGCGCGATGCGCGCTTTCATGATGGCACGCCGGTCACGGCCGAAGATGTGAAGTGGTCGCTTGATCGGCATGTTTCCGCGCGTTCCCTTGCGTCGGCACAGGTTCAGACCGGGGGCTGGACCCGCCCTGATCAATTCAAGATTATCGATGAATACACGGTTGAAGCAAAAGTAGAACGCCCGGATCGTTTGGCTCTGCCCAATCTGTGCACTCTTTATTGCATCGTGATCAACAGCAAGCTGGCGAAGCGCCATGCGACCGCGGATGATCCTTGGGCGCAGGAATGGATGAAGACGAATACGGCAGGTTCCGGTGCTTACACGGTAGAAACCTTCCGCCCCGGGGAACAGGTGATCCTGCGCCGCAATGACGCATGGAAAGGTGGGCCTTTGCCCTTCTTCCGTCGTGTGATTTGCCAAACCATTCCTGAAGCGGCGACAAGGGCAAGCCTGATCGAACGCGGCGATGCGGATCTATCCATTGATTTGCAGGCCAGCGACATCCCAACGCTGGTGAATCGTGGGCGCGTGAAGCTTGTTTCAACACCGCAATTCAACGCCTTCACGATGGTTGCTTTCAACACCCGCGTAGCGCCTTTTGACAATCTGAAGTTACGACAGGCAATTGCGGCGGCGATGCCGTATCAAGACATCTTCAAGGCCGCGCTTTTTGAGCGTGGTGCCGAATTATTTGGTGCTTCCTGGCAAGGTACGCCGCCCGAAAGCAAGTTCCCGCAGCCGCTGCCCTTGCGCACGGATATCGCGCGGGCTCGGGCGCTTCTTGCCGAAGCGGGATATCCAAATGGGCTTGATACCACCTTCAGCTTCAATGTGGGGTCTGCCACTGTCAGTGAACCCATGGCGGCCCTTTTGAAGGAATCGCTTGGCCGCATTGGTATTCGTGTTGAAATCCAGAAACTGCCAGACGCACAGATTTCGACCCTGATTACGGAAAAGAAGGTTCCCTTCCTGACCGAAACCTCGATCGCTTGGCTGCCTTCCACTGATTATTTCTTCCGCAATTTCTTCACAGGCGATCAGCGCTGGAATTACAGCAGCTGGAACAATGCCGAAATCAATGCACTAACTGCCCAGGCACGTTATGAACAGAATGCCGCTGAATATGACCGGCTTTGCAAGCGGATGATATCAATTCTCGCGGAAGAAGTGCCCGTCATCATGCTGTGGCAGCCAAACCAGGATGCCGTGATGCCGCCAACCGTGGATGGTTATACCTACCAATATCACCGGCAGGTGGATTATCGTGATCTGCGACGTGCCTGACCTATGGTTGGTGTAGCACCGCTGGCCCGGCGTGCGGGCCGGCGGCTTCTGTCTTCTCTGCCAGCATTATTCGGGGTGGTGATTTTCACCTTCCTTTTGATGCGGGTCCTGCCTGGTGATCCAGCGGTCTTCTTCGCTTCTGGACCGAATGCCGGCCAGGCGGAGATTGAGGAAATCCGCCGACAAATGGGGCTGGATAAGCCGATACCCGAGCAGCTTGTTCGCTATCTTTGGGATATCGGGCACGGCAAGCTCGGCCGTTCCATGGGAACCGGTCAGCCGGTGGTGACTGATCTTGCCAATAGGCTGCCCGCGTCGCTTGAGCTGACTTTCACTGCCTTGTTGTTGGCACTGAGCTTAGCGCTGCCCCTGGGGATCATCGCGGCGCTTAGACCGAATTCGGCCGTAGATCACGCGGTCAGGCTTTTATGTACGCTTGGCGTATGCGTGCCTACTTTCGTGTCCGGCTTGTTGTTCATTTATGCATTTTACTACTTGCTGGGAATTGCGCCGGACCCGACTGGACGCATTGATATCTTCGCAAGTCAGCCACCCAACGTCACAGGATTTCTGCTGATTGATTCGGCCCTGGCTGGCGATTGGGAAGCATGGTGGGCTGCTGCAAGTCAATTGATCTTGCCCGCCTGCACCATGGCTTTGTTTGTCTTGGCGCCCCTTGCACGTATGACTCGCGCTTCAATGTTGGCGGTCATGACCAGTGATTTCATCCGCACTGGTGACGCGCTGGGTCTATCCAGGCGACGCGTGGTGCTGGTGTATGGATTGCGCAATGCCTTGCTGCCAGTGATCACCATCATGGGCATTGTCTTTTCCACGATGCTGGGTGCCAATGTGCTGGTGGAAAAGGTCTTTTCCTGGCCTGGAGTCGCTTCCTATGCGCTTGATGCCTTATTGGCTTCAGACTACGCGCCCGTTCAAGGTTTTGTGCTGCTTATGGCTGGCATATTCGTCTTGGTGAATTTGACGGTTGATATTCTCTACGGCCTGGCTGATCCAAGGATTTCAATCGAGTGAGCGCGACCTTGAGGCATGTCGGATGGGTGCTACGCACAAATCCAGTGACAATGATCGCCGGTTTGGGGGCTTTGAGTCTCATTCTGCTCGCCATTCTGGGGCCAAGTCTGGTTCCTTATGATCCCGTCGCATCAAATGTGCCAATGGCATTGCAGCCGCCATCGCGTCAGCATTGGTTCGGCACAGATCAATTAGGGCGAGATGTTTTCAGCCGCGTTGTGGTGGCGACGCGGCTGGATCTGGCGATAGCCGCTTCCGCTGTCACGCTTTCCTTCCTCATCGGGGCGGTGATTGGTTCCTTTTGTGGTTACACAGGTGGCAAGCTTGATCTTTGGGTTGGGCGCTTCGTTGATGTCTTGATGGCTTTCCCCCTTTTTGTTCTGGCGATGGCGTTGGTAGCGGCACTTGGCAATCGTGTAGAAAACATCATCTACGCGACTGCCATCATCAACCTGCCATTCTATATCCGCTTCGCGCGCGCTGAGGTGAATGTGCGTCGCAATTTAGGGTGGGTTGAAGCAGCACGCTGTGCCGGCAATAGCCATGCCGGCGTAGTACTGCGCTTCCTTCTGCCCAATGTACTACCCGCAATGGCGGTGCAGATTTCACTTAATCTGGGCTGGGCCATCTTGAATGCAGCGGGTCTTTCCTTTCTTGGGCTTGGCGTGCGCGCGCCGACGCCCGAATGGGGCATCATGGTTGCCGAAGGTGCCCGTTTCATCACAACAGGCAGATGGTGGCTCGTGGTCTGCCCGGGTGCCGCACTCATGTTCGCGGTGCTGTGCTTCAATCTGCTGGGGGATGGGCTGCGCGATATACTAGACCCGCGGATGCGTACATGACCCCTTTGCTTACGGTAGAGGATGTGCATGTCAGTTTCACCACACGCCATGGCGTGGTGAATGCCTTGCGCGGCGTTTCCTTTGCTGTGGATCAGGGAGAAACCCTGGGTATTGTTGGCGAAAGTGGGAGCGGCAAATCGGTAACCGCGCTTGCCGTCATGCGCCTTCTGGACCGTGCGGGCCGCGTAACCTCTGGGCGTATTCGCTTCAGGGGTGAGGATATTACCGCTGCGGGACGATCCGTCATGCAGCCACTGCGCGGCGCCGCCATGTCCATGATTTTTCAGAATCCACGCGCTGCGCTCAATCCAATCAGACCCATTGGCGATCAAATCGCGGATGTTCTAAGGGCGCATAATGATATCTCCAGGCGGCAGGCAAGTTCTCAAGCGCTGGAATTGCTTGAGGCAGTCCGCATTCGTGATGCTCGGGAACGGCTCTCTGCCTATCCGCACGAATTATCGGGGGGCATGTGCCAAAGGGTCATGATCGCCATGGCAATTGCCTGCGAACCGAGCCTTTTGATCGCTGATGAACCTACCACCGGCTTGGATGTCACAACCCAACAGACAGTCATGGAATTACTGACCGACATCATTCATCGGCGGAGCATGGGGTTGATTCTGATTACGCATGATCTTGGTCTTGCGGCGCGCTACTGCCAACGTATTGCGGTGATGGAACAAGGGTTGAAGGTTGAAGAAGCGCCCCCCGAAAATCTGTTCGGCGCACCGCAGCACGCCTATACGAAGCGCTTGGTCGCCGCATCACCCACCAAGCATTCCAGGGTTCAGGATCTGGTGGGGGAACCCGCGCCGCCTTCTGTAGAACCAAAACTGGATTCGAGGCCGCTTTTACAAGTTTCCAGTCTAAAAAAGGTATTTGGACAATCCGCGCCAGCTGTTGCAGATGTATCCTTCACCCTTTCGGAAGGGGAGAGTTTGGGCCTGGTCGGTGAATCCGGGTCTGGCAAAAGCACCATATCCAGAATGATTTGTCGCCTTATTGATCAGACAGAAGGCACCATCCGCTACGAGGAAACATCAATCAGCGACATCGCGTCACGCGATTTTCATTGCCATCCGTTGCGGCGCACTATTCAACTGGTCTTTCAGGATGCGGGCGAGTCGCTCAATCCGAGATTCTCGGCTTTCGATAGTATCGCGGACCCTTTGCGGAATCTCCTGGGCATCACGGACAATCAGGAGCTGCGCCGCCGTGCGAGTGATGTAGCGGAGCGTTGTGGCCTTCCCCACGAGCTTCTCGATCGTTTTCCCCATCAGCTTTCTGGCGGGCAACGTGCCCGCGTTGGCATCGCGCGCGCTATTGCGCCGGGGCCAAGATTGCTCGTTTTGGACGAACCGACCGCTGCCTTGGATGTCAGTGTGCAAGCAGTCATTCTGCATCTTCTCGACCGTCTGCGGCGAGAGACTGGGCTTGCCTTCGTGTTCGTCAGCCATGACCTGAACGTTGTGCGGATGATGTGCGAACGAACTATTGTTTTGCAGGCTGGAAAGATCGTCGAAGAGGGATCAAGCGAGGAGTTATTCCGCGAGCCAAAGACTGAGTATACGGCCGCCCTCCTGGCTGCAATTCCTCACTTTGAGCAACGCCATGGAATTTTTTAGGTCTGTCCCAGAAGAGCAATCTTGGTTTATTTGAAGAATTCCGGGGCCTTTCCTAAGTGAATGCCTGCCTCGGTTAGGCCGCCATCGGGATTGATGGCGTTGCGGTAAAATTGGCCTCGTCCGGCGTCTGCCCGTCAAGGCTCGAATGGAGCCGTCGGGTGTTACAGATGTCGTCGATGTATCGGCTGGTTCCCGCCACGGGGCGGCGTTTTCCATAGCGACCGTGGCAGCCAATACTGTTCGCACGGCTACCAGAAGGCCCTGCGCGAATACGGCCTGCAGCCGTCGAAGAGCGGCAAGGGCAATTGCCATGACAACGCCGCTGTCGAGGCGTTCTTCAAGAGTATCAAGGCCAAACTGGTCTGGCGCAGGAAATGGGCAACCCATCGCCAAACCAAAACTAGCGTATTTCGATACATTAATGGCTTCTATAACCCGTGCGGCAGGCATTCAGCATTAGGAGGCAAAAGCCTTCTGGCATTCGAACACCAAGCGGCCTAAACGAGCAATCAGAGCGGCATAAATACGCGACAGGTAAACGGCAATCTCCTACGTGATGCCTAGGCGCTTTTTCGGCGCTGCGAAAAACCCGCGCACCATGTGCCACTCCCCGGCGGTCGCCTCGGTAACTTGCGCCTCCGTTGCGACCTTTGGGTGGCGGAGCGTCGCCAAACAAAATACTAGTCTAGACCTTGCCTTCCAAGATATCCTGGCAGAAACTGCTTCTCCACCATCAGAAAGAAAATGAAGAGAAGGAGATTCGCGTGATCACGCGTCGTATGCTGGGGCTGAGTTACCTGGCCCTTTGCGCGGCCCCTGCGCTTGCGCAGGCCGCTTGGCCCAATCGTCCGATCCGCTTTGTCATTGCCTTTCCAGCCGGCGGTTTATCTGACCGGATGGGTCGGATGGTAGCAGAGGGCTTTGCCACTGCCTTGGGCCATACCGTTATCGTGGATAATCGCGGCGGCGCAGGTGGTACAGCGGGCACCAGGCAAGCGCTCGGCGCCGAGCCTGATGGTTATACGCTCTCCTTTACAACGCCTTCCACCCACATCACCGGGCCGTTGCTCTTTCCTAATCCAGGCTATGATGGCGTTTCGGACGTAGCAGCGATTGGCGCTTTTGCGCAGGTTGGTAGCATTGCGGTGGTGCATCCTTCGGTGCCCGTAAGCAACATTGCTGAGTTGATCACCTATTGTCGCGCAAATCCTGGGCGGCTTAACTTCGGTTCAGCTGGGGCAGGCGGGTCCATCCATCTGGCGGGCGAATTGTTCAAGATGATCGCCGGCGTTGATATTGTGCATGTGCCGTACCGTGGTGGTGCGCTGATGTTGCAGGATTTGCTGGCCGGGCGGGTCCATATCGCTTTTGACAATACGCCGCAGATCCTGCCGCATATCCGCGCCGGCGGCGTGCGTGCGCTTGCGGTCACGACGCGAGAGCGTTCGCGCTTTGCGCCAGAACTGCCGACCATGATCGAAGCTGGCGTGCCGGATTTCGAAATCTCTTCCTGGTTTGGCGTGACGGCGCCTCGCGGCACACCTCAGCCCATCACCGAACGGCTTGGCAGCATCATGCGACAAATAATGCAGAGCCCTGTCATGATAGAAAATCTGACCACACTCAGCGCCGAGCCATTGCCGATCATTGGCGCGGAGTTTGCACAATTCATGGCAGGCCAAAGGGAGCGTTTTGGCGGGATCATCCGGCGCCTGGGCATCACTGCAGTGGATTAAATGGGGCGAAGTGCTCCTTTGGGGTCGTTAAGCGCCTGCTCCAAGCGATCAAGCGACGCTGCAAGCGTGGCCCGGCGGCAGCCATAATTCAACCGAATATGGCCGGCACCCAGCGTACCAAACTCCTCACCGGCTGAGACCGCTATGCGCGCACGTTCAAGAAAGAATTGCGCTGGCTCAACGGCAAGCGCAATGCCGCGGCAATCCAGCCAGGCAAGGAAGGAGGCTTGCGGCGGTTGGTACCCAATCATCGGAAAGCGTTGCGCGATTTCGCTGGCTAGAAAATCACGATTTTCCTGAAGGTAGATTAATAGTGCATGACGCCAAGCTTTGCACTCACGCAACGCCGCTTCGGTTGCCACCAATCCCATAAGGTTGACGCTATCCACCATACCCGCCCGAGCAGAAACAAATGCTTGTCGTAATGCCGCATTTGGAATGATGGCAAACGCCGCTTTAAGGCCGGCGATATTGTATGTCTTGCTCGCCGACATAAGCGTAATGCTGCGCTCGGCGATTTCGGGGGCAAGCGAGGCGATTGGGTAATGGCGACCACCTTCATAAACAAGATCGCCATGAATCTCATCTGATATGATCAGCACATTATGCCTAAGGCAGGAAGCAGCGATGACGGATAATTCATCCGCGTCATAGACCTTGCCAGTTGGATTATGTGGATTGCAGAGCAGAAAAGCCTTTGTGCCTTTTTCAGCGAAAGCGTTTTCCAAAGCGGGAAGATCAGCAGAAAACCCTGATGCTATAGGCTTCAATGGTACTTCGATCCGGCGTTGCCCCCAATGCAGAGGCGCAGCCAGGATGGGCGCGTAGATCGGCGTTTGTACCACCACACCATCACCCGGGGAGAGCAGCCCGCGC
The DNA here is from genome assembly GCA_903927465.1 of uncultured Rhodospirillales bacterium. GTDB lineage: Bacteria > Pseudomonadota > Alphaproteobacteria > Acetobacterales > Acetobacteraceae > Neoroseomonas. The sequence continues at coordinate 18,753 of CAIYMY010000176.1, forward strand.
AGCGCCATATTGAACCCTGGTTCTACGCCCGGCAGCATGACAATGGCCTCGGGCGCAACCTTCCAGCCGTGACGCACCTCAAGCATTTCAAGGATGGCTTCAATCAGGGAAGCGGGCGGGCCGGCATAACCGAATACCGGATGCGCCAGCCGGGTGCGTAATGCCGCCTGGATTGGTTCAGGCACCGCAAAATCCATGTCGGCCACCCACATGGGCAGCGTATCGGCAGGGTAGCGATTCCATTTCCGACAATCCGCGGCAGCGCGGCGATCAATCGGCGCATCGAAATCGAATTCCGTCATCGCTGGTACTCCTGAAGGCGGCGCATCAGTTCAGTTCTTCGGCCAGCACATGATGGCCGGGGGTGATTTCCCTATAGCGACGCACGGGCGGGATAAAATCAGGCGCACGTATCGGGCTTGGCAATTCGCTATCATCAGTAATCCGCTTCTGTGAACGCCGCGCAGGATCCGCCACTGGCACCGCAGCGAGCAAGCGCTGCGTATAACGATGGCCAGGCTGACCAAAAACCGCTTCACGCGGGCCGATTTCCACAATCTCGCCAAGCCGCATCACGGCGACGCGGTGCGCGATCCGCTCAACCACTGACATATCATGCGAAATGAAGAGAAAGGCGATACCGAGCGAAGCCTGCAATTCCAGCATTAGATTGACGATCTGTGCCTTAATGGAAACATCAAGCGCGGAGACCGCTTCATCCGCAATGATCAGCGATGGATTGAGGGCCAATGCACGCGCAATGCACAGCCGCTGTTTTTGGCCGCCCGAAAACTGATGCGGAAACCGATCCAGCATGCGTGCTTCAAGCCCAACGCGCCCCAGCAGATTAGGCGCAATATCTCGCGCTGCATCCACGCCAGCAATCCCATGGGCGCGGAGCGGTTCAGTCAGGATATCACCAACACGAAGCCGGGGATTGAGGCTTGACATCGGGTCCTGGAAAATCATTTGCATTTTCCGCCGATACCGGCGTAGCGCTTCACCCGAAAGCGCCAGCACATCGGTTCCATCCACCATAATTGAACCGCTTTTCGGCTTGACCATACGCAGGATGGACCGGCCGATCGTGGATTTGCCGCAGCCGGATTCACCAACCAGGGCGAGTGTCTCACCAGCCTGCAAATCGAAGGACACGTTTTCAACGGCATGAACGCGCGCCGCGACACGCCTGAATAATCCACCGCGCTGGTCGAAACGCGTGATCAGGGATTTTACTTCAAGAACCTTGTGCCCTGGCATTTGCATCGTCGATTGGGGTGCTGCAGGTGGGATTGTCTCGCCGGTCTCGACATCAACAAGCGGAAATGGTGCTGGGTTGCGCTGACCGCGCATGGACCCAAGTTGCGGCACGGCAGCCAGTAAGGCGCGCGTATAGGGCCTTCTTGGCCTGGCGAAAATATCGGCAACATCACCCGTTTCAACAAGGCGCGCGTGGCGCATTACCACCATACGATCCGCGATTTCGGCAACCACACCCATATCATGGGTAATGAACAGGACCGCCATGCCATCCTCATCCTGCAATTCGCGGATAAGGCGTAGGATTTGCGCTTGAATGGTGACATCCAGCGCCGTGGTTGGTTCATCGGCAATCAGCAGCTTCGGCTTTCCGGCAAGCGCAATCGCAATCATGACCCGCTGCAGCATGCCGCCAGAAAGTTGATGGGGATATTCGCCAAGCCGCATGCGCGCGGCAGGAATGCGCACACGTTCAAGCAACCTGATGGCTTCGGCGCTTGCGGCCTTGGATGAAAGGCCACGATGCCGGGAGAGTGATTCGCCAAGCTGCGCACCGATGGTCATGACCGGATTGAGGCTGCTCATCGGTTCCTGGAAGATCATTGCCATGTCGCGACCGCGCAGCTTTTCCATCTCGGTCTCGGGCAGGTCCAGCAGATCGCCGGCTGCCAGGCGAATGCGCCCAGAAACCCGCGCCAAGGGCGGCAGCAGGCGCATGATTGAAAGCGCCGTCATGCTTTTGCCGGAACCAGATTCGCCCACCAGAGCCAGCGTTTCCCGCGCGGCAATGCTGAAGCTGATGTCGCTCAGCACAGCAAGCCAGCGTCCTTCGGCGGGAAGCTCCGTAGTCAGGCCAGCGACATCAAGAACACTCAAGCATCAGCTCCGTGACAGGCATTGAAACTGATCTTGTCTGCCACGCGGCGCAGTGTCTATATCCTTACCTGTTCAAGCAGGGGGAAGTTCATGGCCGAAGACAGGCGCGATCGCTACCTTGTTACGCCGGCGCAGCTTCAGGACATGATGGAAGGGGGCAATCCACCTTCTATCCTCGCGATGCAATCCGTGAATCCCTATACCGGCCGGGTTTCCGAGCGTGCCCGCCGTGTGCCGGGCGCTGTGGACGCCGAGGTTTATACGGAATTTGCCGGGCCAGCCTCACGCGAGGGTGGACATAGACCGTTGCCGGATATCAACGCGCTTCAGGCTTGTGCGCGACGTTGGGGCTTGCAGCATGGCCAGACAGTGATTGTATATGATGATGACCGCAACATGACGGCGGCGCGCGCCTGGTGGGTTCTGCGCTGGGCGGGGCTTGCTGATGTGCGCGTGCTTGATGGCGGTCTGCCTGCATGGCAGGCGGCGGGCATGCCCGTGGCGCATGTGCCGGGCCTACCCACGCCAAGCACAATCACGCTTTCGCCTGGGCATATGCCGGAATTGGATGCTGCGGCAGCCGAACATCTGGCGCGCGCAGGCGTGTTGCTCGATGCCAGAATTCGCCCAAACTTCATCGGTGGCCCTGTGGCGGCTAATCAGGCACCGCGCGGCCATATTCCCGGCGCCCGCAGCGCGCCCGCGCATGATAACCTGACTGACCCGGGCCCCTTCACGGATAATGCGACGCTGCGGGAAATGTATCGCGCACTCGGCGCCGATGGTACGCGCCAGGTTGGTGTTTATTGCGGAGCAGGCATGTCGGCAGCCGTGACGGTTCTGGCGCTGGCCGCCATCGGCATTGAAGCGGCGATGTATGTCGGTTCCTGGTCCGCCTGGGTGGGTGAACCTGGGCGCTCTGTGACGATTGGGGCTGATCCCGGCTAACGCAGGCATGGCGGTCTTGCGCCGACGCTTGTTCTTGCTTCAACATATGTCCGGTTCAGCCTTCTTCCGCCATATTTGGGGAGTTCCTTCATGTCCATCACGCGTCGTCAACTTGCACCTGCCGTAGCGCTGCCGTTCATCGCCGCCAAGGCTTTCGCGCAGGGGACCAATCCCGCGCGCACACTTGTTGTGGCCGTTCCTTCCGATGCGGTTGGCCTTGAACCGGGCACGAATCGCGCTGAGCCCATTGGCAGTGAAATTATCCTGAATGTCTTCGACACGCTTGTTGCCTGGACCCCGCCTGAATTCAGCGCGCTTGAGGGCCGGCTTGCCAAAAGCTGGACAATCTCATCGGATGGACGGAGCTTTGAATTTGAATTGCGCGACGGCGTCATGTTTCACGATGGAACAGCGCTGGATGCTGCGGCGGTAAAATTCTCGCTGGAACGGACACGGGCGATGAATCCCTTCGCCCAGGCATCCTTCAATCTGATCAATGAGATTGCTGTTGTCTCACCGCGCGTCGTCCGTATTGTGCTGAAGGAACCCTATCCGGCGTTCATGTCCATTCTGGCGCAGCCGCAATCGGCCATTGTCAGCCCAGCGGCGGTGGCGCGGCTGGGTGATCAATTCGCGGCCAATCCGGTGGGTACGGGCCCCTTCATCTTCCGTTCGCGGCAGGCGGATACGAATATCGTGCTTGAAGCGAATGCCCAGTATTTTCGCGGAGCGCCGAAGCTCGATCGGCTTGTCTATCGCATCATCCCCAATGCCTCTACCCGTCGCCTTGAATTGGAAAATGGCGGCGTGGACATCATCCAGCAGGCAGGCCAGCTTGCCGCGATACCGGCGGAAACCATTCAGGCATTGCGGAATAATCGCAACATCTCGATCATCGAAGTGCCGAGCCAGATCATTCGGCAATTGGAATTCAACAATAACAAAACAACCGGGCCCATCGCCGATATTCGCGTGCGGCGCGCCATTATGCACGCAATTGACTATGATGGCCTGCTGCAAGGTGTCTTCGGTAATACCGCTGATCGCGTCTATGGCCCGCTGACATCGAATAGCTGGGCCTTCAACCCCAAGATTCGTGATCTGGCGCCGAAATATGATCCGGCATTGGCACGACGCTTACTGGCGGAAGCCGGCATCCGGCCGGGGTCACTCACCTTGCCGCTCTATACCTTCCAAGGGGCGCTCTGGGGGGCGGTGGCGACTTTCGTGCAGGCCAATTTGGCAGATGTCGGCATCAATGTGACGATCCAGCAGACCGAATTTCCGGCACTCCGCGCGCTTCATACCAGCGGCAATTTTGATGTCGCGCTTGATGGTCGTCAGCCCTGGTACAATGATCCGGATGCCCATATCACCATTGGCTATCTGTCTTCGCTTGCCGATACGGCCATGACCTTCCGCTTTCCGAAGGATGATGCGCTGGACGCGCAAATTCTGAAGGCACAGCAGACAGTTTCCATGGAGGAACGCAAGGCGCTCTATTTCAAACTACAGGAAGATATCCTGGCACGAGCCCCCGGCGCTTTTCTTTTCAGCCCCAAGCTTATTGTGTTCGCAAGGGCCAATATCCGCGGCTTGGTGATCAATAGCGCACCGCCGCTCAATGAATATTGGGGAGTTTCGAAGCAGTAGCAAAGGAGATTGGCCTAATATCAGGAAGTGGGGGCGAATGGTCTTTGTTGCGGGAAGAATAGCTGCTGCGATCCCAGTCTTGGCATTGGTGCTGATCATTGTGTTTTTGCTGGTGCGCGCCATACCAGGGGACCCGGCGGTGGTGCTGCTTGGGCCAGGTGCCACGCGCGAACAGATTGCGGCGCTACGGGATCAATTACGGCTTGATCTGCCGGCGCCACAGCAATTCCTGGAATACGTCGCGGCACTGGCGCGTGGCGATTTTGGACTTTCGCTGAAGAACGGAGAGCCCGTGCTGCGGGAAATCCTGTTGCGTCTGCCGGCCACGATCGAACTCACGCTCATGGCAATGTTCGTGGCGGTGCTGGTGGGCGTGCCCCTTGGGGTGATCTGCGCGACAAGGGCAAATGGCCCGCTGGACCATCTGCTTCGGCTGGTGTCACTCGTCGGGGTTTCCATCCCCGCTTTCCTGTTGGCGCTGCTGCTGCAATTGATCTTCGCCAGCTATCTTGGATGGTTGCCCGTTTCCGGGCGCACAAGCGCGCTGGTGACCGAAGCGCCTATTACCGGCTTCGCTGTATTGGACGCGATGCTGCGGGGCGATGGCGCAGCCGCACGAAGCGCCTTGGCCCATCTGGTATTGCCCTGCGCGGTATTGGCCGCCTTTCTTGCCGCAACACTTGGCCGCTATGTACGCAATAGCATGTTGGAGATTTTGGGCGAGGATTTCGTGCGCACGGCCCGCGCCAAAGGCATGACGCGCCCAAGGGTGATTTATGTTCATGCGCTACGCAATGCGCTGCTGCCGGCGGTGACCATCTTGGGCCTGAAATCAGCCGAAATGCTGGGGGGTGCCATTCTCACTGAGACCATTTTCGCCTGGCCCGGCATTGGCCGCTACATGTTTGAAGCCATCCGCAACCGCGACTTTCCCGTTATTCAGGGCACGACCCTGGTCTTTGCGTTGATTTATGTGATGACTTCCCTCGCGGTTGATTTTATCCACGGCGCGCTGGACCCGCGCGTACGGCGCAAGATGCTGTGATGCATGGCATGGGTGGACTGGCGCATTTCCTGCGCTCCAACAGGATGGCAAGCTTCGGCATTGTGCTGCTTGGCCTTATTCTTATCGCCGTCTTGGTGGGGCCGATTTTCTACGAGGTCTCACCAACCCGTCTCAATATTCTGAAGCGCCTTGCACCGCCGGGGCCGGATTTTTGGCTCGGCACCGACTCACTCGGACGAGATGTGCTGGCCCGGCTGCTGCATGGTGGGCGCGTCACATTGGTTGTCGGGTGTAGTGTGGTGGCGCTGGCTTTTGCTGTTGGCGTAACAATTGGGATGATTTCTGGCTTTGCTGGTGGCTGGCTTGATTGGTTCATCATGCGCCTGGCTGATGCCATGCTTTCCTTCCCATCGCTGGTGTTGGCAATTGCCCTGGCAGCTGCTTTCGGACCCAGTCTTGAAAACGCGATGCTCGCCGTCGCCATCACCCTGATGCCGCAATTCGCGCGCGTGGCGCGCGGCCAGGCAGTCAGTGTTTCTGTGAAGCCCTATGTAGAAGCTGCGGTGACCCTGGGGCTGCCGCGGGGCCGTATTCTGCTGCGCTATGTCTTTGCGAATGGAGTCGGGCCGCTGCTGGTGCAGGCGACCTTGGCGCTTGGTGCTGCAATCTTGCAAACGGCAAGCCTTGGCTTTTTGGGACTTGGTGCGCAGCCACCGGCCGCTGAATGGGGCGCGGATGTGTCGATCAATCTCGATTTTGTGCGGAGTGCCCCTTGGGTTGCGCTGGCGCCAGGTGCGGGCATTCTGCTGACAGTCATGGCCTTCAATCTGATCGGAGATGGCCTCGCGGAATGGATGGACCCACGCCGCCGCGCCGTAATTTGATGAAACCGGAGACGCTGCATGTCTGATCTTGTGATCACCATGGCCAAGGTTGATGCACTACCACCCACGCGGGTGACGGATGACACATCTATCCTGACCATCAAGCGCTTGGTGTTTGAGCCGTTGGTAAACTGGGACCAAGGCCACGCCTATCCTGGTCTTTTTGCATCCTGGACACATGATGCTGAAGGGCGGCGCTGGCATTTCCAGATTCGTCCTGATGCCGTTTTTCATGATGGCGTGCCATGCCGCGCTGCCCATGTGCTGGACTTCATCGAAGGTATCCTTGCCTCGGTCGATATGTTTGGCATGAAATGGTCTTATGCGCGCTATTTGGCGCGAACCCGTATCACTGCGGCGAGTGATTCGGTTGTGTTGGTCGAAAGTGAACACCCTTTCGCGGATATTCTTGATATTTTTTCGGAATTCTACATCGCTCGGATTGCGCCTGATGGCCGCGCCACGCTCGGTACAGGGGCGTTCCAGTTTACGGAACTGACACCGCATGCGCAGGCCATTCTGGAAGCGCGGGATGGGCGTGCCGGGCAGGTACGCCGCATCACCCTTGACTGCGCGCCAGAGCCGGAAGCGCGTTGGGCGCGCTTGCAGCAAGGCCGCGCGGATGTGGCCATGCAACTTGATCACATGAAAAAGCCACTTGCACGAGACGGCCAATTTCGTTGGCTGTCAGCGGTGAGTACGCTTTCCGTCATGTATTATCTGAACTGTTATTCCGGGGCCTTTATGGCGCCAGGGGCGCGGCTTGCGGCTAATCTTGCCGTAGATAAGGAAGCGCTGGTGCGTGATGTATTTGGCGGGCAAGCTGCTGCATCTTCCACCATTGTTGGGCCAGCGCATTTGGGCATGGCAGCCGGCGATATCGCACCCATAGCCTATGATCCAGATCAGGCCCGTGCCTTGCTTGATACTTCGCATGTATCGCGGGATCTTTTGCTGCGTACCCCCACCCATATGCCAGAACACGCGCCGGAGATCAGCCGCTTCGTGGCGGAAGCATTGGAACGGGTTGGCTTTCATGTACGTATCGAGACGGAGCATGATAGGCCAGAATATGCGCGCCAGGTTGGGCGAAAGGAAATTGGCGACTTATCAATTTTCGATTCGTCGCCGCACAGCAGCTTTCGTGTGCTTGATGATAAGATCTCAAGTGCATCCCAGGCGGTGTGGTGGCAAGGCTATCATGATACCAAGGTGCAGGAATTGATAGCCGCCGCAAACAGCGCCGTCGCGCCTCTGGCGCGCGAAGCCGCTTATGCGGCCTGTCTGCGGCGCCTGAATGAAAATCCGCCATGGCTTTATCTGGTCCACCCGATCGCCATGGCAGCGGCGCGCTTGGATGCGCCGGCAATATCGCTTGACGCCAAGGGCACGCTGGCGATTGGCTGAACATATTGCAAGGAACGAACCGATGAAAACAGATTATGCGATTACCTTCTTCTATTACGAAGACATCGCGCCAATCGCGCAATTCTATGAGGAGATACTCGGCTTTGAACTCGTGCTGGATCAGGGATTGGCGCGTATCTATCGCGTGGCACCGCATTCCTATTTCGGCATTGTGGATGGTAATCGCGGGCATTTGCGCCATCAGCCCGAAAGCGCCGCCCTTTTCACTATTGTCGCCGAGGATGTCGCGGATTGGCACGCCAAGCTTAAAGCCGCTGGCGTTCCTGGGCTGACCGAAATGCAGCGCGGCAAATACTGCGATCACTTTTTCTTCCGTGATCCTGGTGGCTATGCGCTCGAAATCCAGCGCTTTCACGACCCTGCCATTGCCGCGCTGTTCCGATGAAGGTCAAATCTGCTGTACTTTGGCAGGCATCTGCTGAAGCGCTGATTGCGAAATATCGCGATCATCCTGTGTTGGGGCGCAATACGGCATCGCTGCTGCCCCGCTTGGTCGCCTATACCCGAGAAGATAAGGCTGCCAAGGGATTACGTAGCCTAAATATACCCAAAACAGCGCCTGAAGTTCCAATTTACTTCACCGCGCTGGAAATGGTTCAGGATGAACGCTGCCTGATGCTTATTGCGCCGCCGGGTGCAGGTAAAACTAGTTTTGCGCTGCACCTGGCGCTGAATCTGGCCGGTGAACTGATTGGCGATTCGTATTTCGGTAAGGCTTGTCTTGCGGATAATCCGGTACGCAACGCGGAAGGCGATGTTGTACCACATGAATGGCAGCTTTCGTTAACGAATCCATGCTACATGCGACTCCATGACGGGATCACACCGACACAGATACTGGCAGCGGCAGGGCCTGGTTTTGCTGAAGCATTGACCCATCATGAACCAATTCCGCTTCTGATATTGGATGAGGTTGAAACCCTTGGTGATGGGTGGTGGGAATTCGCTGCTGCACTTATGCGGCTTTGCGCGGAGCATACAGCGTTACGCATTCTACTGCTCGGCGATAAACATAAGATTCTGCGGTGGCCTATACCCGACGGAATGGTGCGCCATACATTGCTGCCCCTGCCGCGCGCAGAAAGGCAGCGCGCGATTTCCACAACAGGCACAGCCTGCACCGGTGCTGCACTTGGCGATGCCGCAGGTCATGCAGGCCTTTTTGCCTTGGCGCGAGACTTCGGTGGTCAGGACGACAGTCTAGAAGCGATCATTGATGCTTGGCATTCGGCAGTACGGCATAACGGACACGCAACGCCGCCTTGGCTTGAACCACTGCGCATAGCCAAAGAATGCGTATTGCGGGACGATGTTGGCTCGGCCCTCGCGCTTTTCAGGAGTGATCAGGATAGTGCCGCGCCGGCTATCACCAGCTTGCTCGCGCGATGGCACACTGCGCCAGCGCTGCGCAATGCCTTAGTCGAAGGATTGATTCTTCTGCCCGGTGATGCTGGCCTTCGGGGCGCCCTTCTTGCCGCCGAGGCACATGATACGGCACCCGAACTGCACGGCAGAATCCGTGATGCCTTACACCACATCGTACGTCTTGGCGGGCTGGCACCAATAGAACGCGTCGCGGCCGGGCGTAAGTTATCGCAGCTTGGTGATCCGCGTGATCTTGAAGCGCTTGTTGACATCCCTGGTGGCGTCTTCACGATGGGCTGCGCTTCACATCCCAATTCCAGCCCTGTTCATTCCGTGGCAGTAGCGCCGTTTTGTATTGGTGCCTATCCGGTGACCAATGCCAGTTACGCGACTTTCGTGGCAGAAACAGAAAGAAAATGGGCTTCCCCGCATGGCCGCGACAATGACCGTGCAAATATGCCTGCGACCGATCTGACATGGTATGATGCCCGCGCCTATTGCGCATGGTTGACCGAGGTTTGGCGCAAGGCGGGGCGCATTTCACGTTATATGGTGGTGCGTTTGCCGAGTGAACCCGAATGGGAACGTGCTTCACGAGGTAATCAGGGCAAAGAAGCCATTGGCTTCACTCATCCTTGGGGCAGCGTGTGGGATGACGATCGTGCGAATGGAGAGGCGCTCGGGCTCAACGATATCTGCGCGGTTGGTATTTTTCCACGTGGTTGCTCACCTTATGGCTGTTACGATATGGCGGGGCAAGTTTGGGAATGGTGTTCGACACTGTGGGGCGAGAATATGGCGGCGCCAAGCTTCACTTATCCATATCTTGACGATGGTCGTGAAAATACATTTGCGCCCGACCGGATACGCCGCGTACTTAGGGGAGGGTGCTTTTCAAGCGGCGCAGCCAAGGCAAACGCCACCTACCGGGGTAGCCTTGAGGCAGAAGGGTTCTGGCGCGGCAATGGGTTTAGGATAGCTGTTTCCTAAGGCCATGAGTTCAACGTTGACCTTCCCCAGGCTGTAGTAATCGCCCTGTGTGCGTACGAGCCAGCCGGAAAGCCCCTGCGCGGCAAGGGCTTCGCTCGCGGTCACTATCTCTGCCTCGCTCAGTTCGGTGCGGCCGAGGGAAACATGCCTCCCATCGGTGCCCAAGGCGATCCAGCGGTGTCAGTTTCTGTGCGCATCGTCATTCTCGCTCTTGCGTGATGTACGCTTCGCGCTGTGCATTGATGCCCTAAACTGTGGCTGCGTAGCTTCATTCAGCGACGCGGTAGACGGTGTAGGAGCCTTTCGCCCCCTGCTTGTTGGGCCCGACTTGGCGGATGCGTTCCACATTCTCAACCGTGATGCCCTGGCGCTTCTTCAGCCCGGCGAAAAACCGGCGCACCGTGTGTTGCGCCCAGCCGGTGGCTTCGGCGATTTGCACCACCGTCGCGCCCTCAGGGCGGCGGAGCATGGCAAGCACCACTTCCTGCTTCGTGCCTTGCGGGCACCGACCATCGGCCCCTACTGCCGGGAGCCCCGCGGGCGGACCCTGCGGGGCAGTGCGGCGCCGCCTTGCGGCGTGTCGCGCTTCAGTCCTGCGCTTCGGCGGCGATGCCCCAAAAACCCCAGTCTTGGTTTTCGGTGGGAAGGATCGTGCTCATCTGTTTGTCTCCGTCATCGGCGGGGGGGAATCCCCTGCGCGTGACAGACCATTCGCGCTGTGATGGGGGCTGAGCCAAGCGAAATAGAGCGTTATTTCATTGCTATGACTGGGGAGTTTCAATCATGATTGGTCGGCCAAAGCAGCACCCATTTAAGTCTTGCCAAAATTTGCCATAAAGATCAGTATGCACCCATGAGCACCATGAACATCTCCCTTCCCGAAACGCTCAAGGCCTTCGTTGACGATCAGGTCACTGAGGGCGGCTACAGCACGAGCAGCGAATATGTCCGCGAGTTGATCCGCCGGGATCAGGATCGCCAGCAACTCAAGGGACTGTTGCTGCAGGGAGCCAAATCAAAGCAAGGCGCCGTGGCAGATGCGGCGTATTTCGATGGATTGCGCCAGAAGCTGAAGCAGCGCAAAAAAGCGTGACTAACAAGCCGGTCATCCTGCGCGTCCTTGCTGGGCAGGATATTGAGCAGGCAAGCCTTCATTACCTTACCGAAGGTAGCGAAGCGCTGGCCTTGGATTTCATTGAGGAGGCTGAGCAGGCTTTTCGCCGCATTGGCCGCAATCCCGCGATCGGTTCCCCGCGTTACACCTATGAGCTTGGCCTTGAAGGGTTGCGGGCATGGCCGCTACGGCGCTTTCCCTATCTGATTTTCTATATCGAGAAGCCGGATGCGCTTGATGTGTGGCGCGTGTTGCATGGCCAGCGCGATATCCCATCCTGGATGCAACCGTCGGAATAATCACGCGGCTTTGCGCAGCGCCGGCCTTTTCGCATGCGCGTGGCGGCGCTGCCTTCTGCCTCTAGTCTGACGGCAATCCCGCGCGGCAGCCACCAAGTACGAGTGCCAGATCGCTATCAACCGCCCAATGTTTCTCAATTACCGCGCGGCCATCCGCGCCTATGCTGATCGTCTCGTTTGCAATCCGGGGTACAACGGGGCGACCATTCATTTTGACGCCGTCAACCCCCCGGACTCGTGGATCGTTGAACTGGTTGTGCACATAGCAGGCTTCCACCACAACGGTCCGCCGATCCGCCATAACCCAACCACTGACAGCGTAGAGGGCGAAGCCGGTAAGGCGGAAAGCTCGATTGCGGCACGCCTGGACCAGCTGATCGCGGGTTCGGAAAACAAAGCCGCCAGACCGATCTTCACCGATATCACGCCGTCCTTCGGTGTGAATAAAATGTGGATGCAGATAGCCGGGCAATTCTGCGCACAGCCTTTCACGTGCTGTTGCATCCGGATGGTTCATGCCCCCCATGGTCGCGCTAACGCGGCGAAGATAAGTGCGAATGCCGGCTTCCCAAGCTGCATCAAGCGCAGCCTTCTCCTCGGCGGTTTCAGACCAAAGTGCCATACGCGGGCGGACGGCCCCGCGCCGGACAGCATAAAAATCTTCGCTCCAATGCGGATCAGCATCGAAGCCCGGAATTGCTGTCCAAACCTCGCGCGGTGCGGCGTCGGCATGAGGCTGGCTAGGTGATGTTGCCTGGTTCTGAGCGACGCCAGGGGTGCCCATGGCGGCCAAACCCAGCGCCAACAAGCCCGAGCGCGCTAAACGGGAGAGACGTGAAGCGATCGTGCTCATCAGGAAAACCTTCTGATATATTTCCGAACTTCGTTGTAGCATTGGCGTCTTTTAAAGCACAAGCTTGTAATACTTGATGCACCCCTTCGCCATCTCAAACCATGTGGCACCACCACGGCGCGGCCGTGGCGCTGTCTAGAGTCCCCAAAGCAATGGGCAATGATGTGCGGCGCTGTGTGCTTTGGTTTGCGCTCAGGCTGCTGAATTTACCCAAAAGGGTGCAATCCAAGTGCAAACCTGAGGGGCCTAGGTTTGCATCTAAGTTATTGAATTCAGTGCACCATAGTGCAAACTGCAACCCATATTTTCGGCCTGGCTCTAGCGATGTCGAGCGCGTTTGCTCCCCGCATACAAAATCGCCAGGAAGGAACCATGGCTTCGACTTCACGTTGACCGCTGCTGCCGCGACTTTTTCAACTGTCAAAAATCTATGACATGTGGATTTCACACCGCAATCGGCTTTCGTGTAACCTAGCACCAAAAGCTGGCGCCGCATTGGTGCGATGAAATCCTGTATTGACAGCGCCGCCATCGGGTGATGCCGTCGTCCATCCCACAACGACAGTAGGTCACGGTGCAGGACACGGCGCAGGAACTGGAAGCCGCCGATGAGCTTCTCGCCGCAATGGCATGGCAGCGACCGTTCGCGGGCCTAATACGACAGGAAAATGAAACTAACGGGGCGGCGGATGGGCTATTGGTGCGCGATCTTCAGTCGGGCTTGGCGAGATACCCGAAGGGCCACGAAAACCGATACCGTCGAAGCGATTGTCGTCCTGCTGCTCGGGCAAGTGGTGCTCGGGGCGCTGATCTGGTATCTGACGGACGAAGCTACCCTATGGGTCCGAATAGCCACGGCTGCCACGCCGTTCGCTGTCGCCGTACTAATCTTCGGAATCAAGCTCGTTGCCGCGCCGAAGGTGCTGGCTGAGGAGACGGAGCAGGCGCTTTCGGTGCTGCGACGCCGCGCCGACCAGAAAGACCGTAAGCGCGCAGCGAAGGACGCGTTGGGGTCCTTCATGAACGAGGGCAACAACTTATTTAGAGATTCCAGGGAAAGAGACGTCGAGACTGAGGCACTAGAGTGGGCAACGCGGTGTCGTGACTTTATCCGAGAGACATTTGGATCAGGCGAAGCGGCCCTGCTCCTCGATGATTCTGGCTACACTTTCTTCTCCGGTGGCTCGGCCGGAGGTCGGATGCGCAGTTTCATTGACGGCCGGATGCGACGACTAGGCGAATTGCTGCCGCGCGTCGATCAAATGGATCTGCGCGCCGACCTTGAGACGCCAACCTCAGATCTCTATTGACCGCCGGCATAATGCGTTGAGCTTTTGAAGGAACGCGCGTCAATCCAAGCCTCGCATGCGGCAGCATGCACACGGTGCGCCCGGCATGCTGCTTGAACTGTTCCCGTAAAGATCGATCGTGTCCCGTTGGTGATGTAGGATCGCCAGAGCCCGGCGCGCGTAAACCACGCGATGCGATACGATCTGGGTCGACGACCGAGGCTTCCGCGAGCGAATTGCGAATGGACCAGACCGCGACATCGTGGAAATCGAATGCGTCGCGGTTTCTGGTTTCCAGTGTGTCGACTGACGGCATGTGCCGCTTAGCGACGGGCACATCAGATGTGTGAAAAAGGGGACGTTTTGGCTTTCCCTTCTCACATGCGCGCAAGCGATAAAATCGACATTCAGGGGCGAGGGGCGGCCCCAGACGCTGGGCGATAACGCGCTGGCCGATTAGCCTTAGCGCACCACCCCGAATCGAATCCCTGTTGGGGTCGTCCGTGACAGCCACCCCTGAACCGCCTGCCAAGGGCTGGACGCTATCTTGGCACCCCGCTGCGGCTGACTCTGCTGGCGCCAGACTTGGTAGAGGCGATCCTGAATGGGCGGCAGCCGGATGGGGTGCCGGTGGGGTGGGGGGAGCAGCGGCTGGGCCGTGCTTCGGCTTCGGGCGGGATGGGCTATTGAAAATGCTGATCGGACTAAGTATCTTTCCTTACATCCTTACTAGTGGAATTCGACATGCTGGCTAAATTGACCTCGAAAAACCAGTTGACGCTGCCAAAAGCGGTGCTGTCGTCCTGTCAAGGTGCCGAGTATTTCGACGTTGTGGAAGATAACGGGCGCATTGTGCTGACACCTGTGCGGCTCAATCGGGCCGATGCTGTTCGTGCCAAGCTCGCTGATCTGGGCATCACCGAGAAGGACGTGACCGCAGCGGTGGCTTGGTCGCGCAAGACGGCACGCAAGGCCGGATGAAACCGCCCCGCATCGTTCTTGATACCAATGTTTTGTTGTCAACGCTGCTGTTTCACGCAGGCGCTCTGTCTTGGTTGCGCCTTGCCTGGCAGTCGGAAGCCATTCATCCCCTGGCCAGTCACGATACGACGACGGAATTGATCCGGGTATTGTCATACCCAAAATTCAAATTGACCTCTGACGAGCGCGAGGACCTGCTGGGCGATTACCTGCCTTGGTGTGAAACCGTCACTGTGCCGAACAAGATCAAGCTTCCGGATTGCCGCGATCCTTTCGACCGTGCATTTTTGGCACTCGCCCTGACTGCCAAGGCGGACGCCTTGATCACCGGCGACAAGGACCTGCTGGTTCTTTCGCATTTATTCGCGGTACCAATCCTGACGCCGGCAGTATTTCGGGATCGAATGTAGCCATAAGCAAAAAATGAGGCGAGCAGGCGGCCGCAGAGGATATTTCGGCGGCCAGAGGGGATGACGTCGCCGCAGCTGCTGGAGGGGGTGCCGGTGGGGTGGGCACATCGGCAGGAACGTCTTTTGTCCGGCGCGCCAACGCGACTCACCGAAGGCTAGGTCCGGATCGAAACGTGACATCCAATCCTATCGCTTCGGAAGCCAGCGCTTGGCGATGCGGCAGGCAACCGTGAAGGCGGGATTGAAGACATTGCCGACATCGTAACGGACGACCTGGCCCATCAGATGGCTGGCGGCGCGCGCATCCAAACCGTAGTCTTCGCTGAGCCAGCGCGACATCTCGGTCGTGGCGTGCTGTAGCGCCTGGTCCAGCGGCCGCGCATTGCCAACGGTAAAGATATCGTCGGCCGTCTCGCCCCGCGGCCAGGTGATCTTCCGCTTCAGCACGCGGAACGTGACCTCCATCTCGAAGGACGTCTCAATGCCGGTGCCGACGATCTCGCCATCACCCTGGCAGGCGTGCCCGTCGCCCAGATAAAAAAGCGCACCGGGTACTGCGACGGGAAACCAAGCCGTCGTGCCGGGTGCGAACAGCCGGTAATCCATATTGCCGCCATTCTGCGCGCTGGTCGCGGTGGACAGCGCCTGCCCACCCGCCGGCGCGACCCCGAAGCAGCCGATCATCGGCTGGATGGGCGGGGCGAAATCCTCAAGTCCTTTCACCTTATCCTGTAGCCGCACCGTTCCGGCTTCGCGATCAATATCCCAGACCACACGCTGCTGCGGTGGCCTGTCGAGGATGGCGGCTGGGTCCAGCACCATCAGGGCGAGTGGCGAATATGTCCAGCCGGTCGCTCGGCTTGGTGTCAGCCGATCGATCCGGACAGTCAGCGTATCCCCGGGCTCGGCGCCCTCAATGAAGAACGGACCCGTCATCGGATTTGGCCGGTTGGCGACCGTCACCTCCCGCGCATCCAGGCCGGACGCATCGATTGTGTCGGTCACCACGGTGTCGCCATCAGCAACGCGAAGGCAGGGTTCAGCGACGCCGATCGCGTTGAAGTATCGTGTGGGGTGAAAGCGGTGCTTGGCCATGGGGTTCCTGGGATATCTTGCTGGTATAGGCCGCTTGGTTCGCGCCAAGGCCTGCTTCAGGCACGTTAGGAACGGAGGTGCGCGGCGGTCAAGCAGCAGTATAGGCGTAAACTTGGCGCCGGTTACTACGCGAACCGACCTGGCGCTGGTGAAGGCTACGGCGCTGGCGCCCAGATATCCGTAGCTTTGCATCGGGCCGCCGCACTAAAGCGCCCCAATTCAACCCCTGATTTCGGAAATCTTTCGGGTAAGTTTCAGCCCATTCTCGGGACTACGCCCCAGAGTCGGCGGCATTTTCCCCCAGCCGGAACAAGCCGGCCTTCAGGGGGTTCAGACCATGTATCACGAAATTACCTCGGCACTTCTGGGCCACGCGCTGCTTGGCGCGGTCTTGGCCATACTTGCCTTCGCTACCGCCTTTTGGCTTCTCCTGGCTTTCCGCTCGGCCCGCGTGGCCATTCGGGAGCTCTCCGAGCTCAATCAGTCGCTCCAGACCAGCCCTAGGTCCGTTGTTGAAGCCCGCGCGTCATGATCACCGCGGTCTTCCTGATGCACTTCTTCCTCTGCGGCCCAACCGAAATGTTTTGCGAGGAAGGCCGCATGACGCATCAATCCTGCGCGGCGGCCGAGGCCTGGCTGCGCGCAGGGCTTCGCCCGGACCAGACGCTGCTGGTTTCCGCCTGTGAGGGCATTGACCAGCAAAACCCCATCACCGCCGCCGCCCCGCCGGAAGAAAGGGCGCTGCCCCAGCTCGCCGCCCGCGCGGCCGCGAAAGGGGGTGAGTGATGTCCCCGATCTCCCCCTGGCTGCGCCATCGCGGCTGGCTGGTCGTGCTGGGCGCCTTTCTTATCCAGGTTGTTGGCTTCGGTGCAATTTACTCAAGTTCTGCCTTCTCAGCGGAAATCGCAACAAGCCTCGGCATGGATCGCGCGGATGCCGATTTGGTGATGGGGCTGAGCCTGGGCTCAAGCTTCCTGGTCAGCGCCATGAGCGGATCACTGGCGGATCGCTTTGGGTCGCGCCCGCTTGCCGTGTTCGGCATGATCCTTGTTGCGTCCGGCTTCGCCCTGGCAGCGCTGGTACAGCACGTAATCACACTTTTCCTGAGCTATGGGCTGCTGCTGGGGCTTGGGGTCGGCTTGGCCAATGTTCCGGCCCTTGCCGCAGTGCAGCGCTGGTTCCTGATTAAACGAGGCCTTGCCACTGGCCTTGCCTCGGCAGGCATGGGGGTAGGTACCTTCCTGGTGCCGATCCTCAAGGATTTTCTTTCCGGCTTTGGCGATTGGCGCGCCATTTTCCTTTGCTTCGCCGCGCTCGCCATTCTGGTTGGCTTGGCCGGTGCGCTGCTGCTGGATGCGCAGCCCGAAAGACATGGCATGGGGCCGGATGGCACGCGGCTCAACCCGGCGCTCGCCACGCGTCCGGCAGAGGGCCTAAGCCTTGGCCAGGCTTTGCGCAGCCGCAGCTTCCAATACGCGCTGCTTGGAACGCTACTGGTTTCCATACCTGTCTCCGCGCCGATGATGTTGTTGGTCGGCTCGGCAGAAGTAAGGGGTCTCAGCCATCAGCAGGCGATTGGGCTGCTCGGCTTGGTCGGCGCTGGTTCACTTTCTGGGCGTTTCATCCTGGGTGCCGCAGCGGATCGTCTAGGCCGGCGCCCCAGCTTCCTGGTCATCTGCTTTGCGCTTGGCCTTGTCATGTTTGGCTGGGCTGCGGCGCGAGACGCCTGGTCGCTTTACGCCTTCGCCCTGGTCTATGGCGTGCTTCAAGGTAGCTTTCTCGCGTTGCTGCCCGCCTTTACCGCAGATGTTTTTGGTCGGCGCGCAATCGGCGGCCTGATTGGCGCACTATATACCGGCCGAGGCGTGGGATTGCTGGCGGGCCTGCCACAGATGTGTGCCGGCATCGCCTTCTTCGGCACCTATGAGGTATCGATCCTAGTCTGCGGCCTTGCCGGCTTGTTCGGTGCCGTCCTGCTTTGCTTGGCGCGGCCCGAAGCGGCCGGTGAGCGCAAGCTTGCGCCCGCCAAGCCCGCTATAGTGGCGACAGCCTCACGTGCAACAACGTCGGCGAAGATGGGGCAAACTGTCCTGGCCCTTTGGCTGCTGTCGGTCCTTGGCCTTGGGACCGGCATGCTGGCTGCTTCGCCACGCGGTGCCGCGGCCGAAGCGCTGGTGCCCGATACTGCGATCCGCGCCGCCAACCTGCCCATCACCCAGGCTAAGGGGGGCGCGCGGTCCTTCGCGGTGACCTTGGCCGATGGCTCAGTAATCTTCGACATGCCCGAAGCGGCTTCACGCCAGCCCCTGCCTGCTGTGCTGATTATTCATGATGCGTCCGGCGCTGATGGCCGCGCGGTGCCTTACGCGGAACACTTGCTCGGCGCCGACATTGTTGTGCTGGAATTGCGCGACCCCAGCCTGGAAGCCGCTGGGGCCGCGCTGGCAGCCC
>CAIYMY010000177.1 GCA_903927465.1 uncultured Rhodospirillales bacterium
ATAAAGCTTGATGATATCCATCGTCGCCATGGCCAGGCCCGCGCCATTGACCATGCAGCCGATCTCGCCGTCCAGCGCGACATAGTTCAGGTCATTATTGACCGCGTCGAGTTCCTTCGGGTCCATTTCCGTATCATCGCGGAGCGCTTCCAGATCCTTGTGGCGGAACAGGGCGCTATCATCGAAGGATACTTTGGCGTCGAGGGCGACAATCTCACCCGCGCCGGTCACGACCAGCGGGTTGATTTCAACAATCGCGCAGTCAAGTTCAACAAAGGCGCCGTACAGCGCCAGTACAAACTTGCTGAAGGATGCAACCTGCTTGCCGGTCAGCCCAAGGCCGAAGGCGAGCTTGCGCGCATGAAAGCCTGAGACGCCCGAAGCGGGGTCAATCGCGACCTTCAGGATTTTCTCGGGATGGTTTTCCGCGACTTCTTCAATTTCCATCCCGCCTTCGGTGGATGCCATGATGGTGAGCCGCGATGTCGCGCGGTCCACCAGCAGGCCAAGATACAATTCGCGGGCAATATCGCAGCCATCTTCGACATAAACGCGCGAGACAAGCTTGCCGGCGGGGCCGGTTTGCTTCGTCACCAGCGTCTTGCCGATCATGGCATCAGCGGCGGCCTTCACATCAGCCAATGATTTTACAACGCGCACGCCGCCCTTGCCATTCGGGTCTTCCATGAAGCGGCCCGCGCCGCGGCCACCCGCATGGATTTGTGATTTTACCACATAGACCGGGCCAGGGAGCTTCGCCGCGGCGGCGGCGGCTTCCTCGGCATTCCAAGCGACATGGCCTTCAAGTACCGCAACGCCATAGCGGCGCAGCAGCTCCTTAGCCTGATATTCATGGATATTCATACAACATGCCTTCGGTCCGGATGCGAAAAGGGCCAGGCATGGCCTGGCCCTGGGCTTGTCAGCCAACCAACTTGCGTGACGCTTCGATCAATTCCTGCACCGCAGCGCAGCTTTTATCGAAAGCGACTTGTTCAGCCGGGTTCAGCTCAATTTCGACGATACGTTCAATGCCGCCCGCGCCAATCACGACAGGCACGCCGACATAAAGATCCTTGATGCCATATTGGCCCGTGAGCCAGGCAGCGCAGGGCAGCACGCGCTTCTTGTCCTTCAGGTAGCTTTCCGCCATGGCAATGGCCGAAGCCGCCGGCGCATAAAAGGCACTGCCGCGTTCCAGAAGCTTCACGATTTCGCCGCCGCCATTGGCGGTGCGCGCCACGATGGCATCAATTTTTTCCTGCGTGGTCCAGCCCATCTTGATCAGATCGGGCACGGGAATACCGGCCACCGTGGAATAACGCGTCAGCGGCACCATGGTATCGCCATGCCCGCCCAACACGAAGGCGGTGACATCTTCCACGGATACATTGAATTCATGCGCCAGGAACAGCCGGAAGCGCGATGAATCCAGCACGCCCGCCATGCCTACAACCTTATTATGCGGCAGGCCGGATTTTTCGCGCATCACCCATACCATCGCATCAAGCGGGTTGGTGATGACGATCACAAAAGCGTTCGGGCAATGCGCCTTGATGCCTTCAGCCACTTGCGCGATCACGCCGGCATTCTTCGCCACCAGATCATCGCGGCTCATGCCAGGCATGCGCGGGAAGCCGGCGGTGACGATCACCACATCGGAACCGGCAATGGCGGCATAATCGCCCGTGCCGACCATGTGCGAATCAAACCCATCCACCGGGCCGGATTGCATGAGATCGAGCGCTTTGCCCGCGGCAACGCCGGGGAAGACATCGAACATCACGACGTCGCCAAGTTCCTTGAGACCAATGAGGTGAGCCAAAGTGCCGCCGATATTACCGGCGCCGACCAAAGCAATTTTATTGCGGGCCATGTCGCTTCCTTAAACCTTATCTGGAAAACGACCGTTTCCTAGCCCCGAAGTCCCCGCCCGGCAAGGCGCCCCCTGCCTATGCCGGTCTCTCAGCCCGCCAGATGCGGCAGGGCCAGGTATTCCTGGCTTTGCATTTCGGTGAGTCGGGACGCCGTACGCTCGAACATCGCCGCATTGGTGCCGCGTTCATAAAGCTGATCGGGGCTCGATGCCGCACTCGCCACCAGCTTGCAGCGGTGCTCGTAAAGCGTGTCGATGCAGGTGATGAAGCGACGCGCCTTGTCGAAATTCTCCGGCCCCAGGCGGGGGATGTCATCCACCACCAAGCTATGGAAGGCCTGGGCAATGGCCAGGTAATCGGCCGGGCCAAGCGTCTTGCCGCAAAGCTGGTTGAAGTCGAACCGCGCCACGCCCCGGGCCGCTTCCGGCACCTCAATCACCCGGCCGAGCAAGGGAAGCTCCATGGGCGCCCCCTGCGCCTGGCCGGTGAGTTCAGCGAAGGCAGCATCCAAGGCGGCTTCGGACCTGCCATCGGCGGGGACATGCCAGGTGGGCAGGCTTCTGATTCTCTCGCGCCGGTAATCCCGCGCGGCCACCAGGGGCCAGACCTCCACTCGGCGCTTGATCAGGGTGATGAAGGGCAGAAAGGCGTCGCGCCCGGGCTGGCCCTTGAACAAATCATCCGGGGCAGTGTTGGAGGTCGCGACCATTACCGTGCCACGGGCGAAAAGCGCCTCAAACAGCCGGCCCAGGATCATGGCATCGGCAATGTCATGCACCTGAAACTCGTCAAAACAGAGCAAAGCAGCATCGGCGGCGACAGAATCGGCCAAGGGCGGGATGGGGTCCGCGCTATCGCCATGCACCTGCTTCCAGCCATGAATGCGCCGATGCGCCTGCTGCATGAAGGCGTGGAAATGGAGCCTTTGCTTGCGCGGCACCTCGGCTGTTTCGAAGAACAGATCCATGAGCATGGATTTACCGCGCCCGACTTCCCCCACCAGGTAAAGCCCCTGCGGGGGCTCCCGGCGCGGCGGGGCGGTAGTTCGGCCAAAAAGCCGGCCAAGCAGCCCGGCGGGCTTGGGTGCGGCGTCCAAGGGGGCGGGGTCATAGCCGCGCAGCGCCTGCCAAAGGGCCTGCAAACGCTCCATCGCCGCGGCCTGGGCGGGATCGGGCGCCAATTCACCGGTCGCGAGGCGCGCCTGATAGGCGGACCATGGCCCAGGCGCCGTCCCTTTGGACTTCGAGTCGCTTTCCTCAACAAGCTGCATGGCGCGCGCTTACCCCGACCAGGGCGCCCCCACAATCCAAGCAGCATTGATCCTTTGCAGTGAAGGAATTAGTGATGTGACATCCATTCAGGTGTGAAGTTCCATGACCCGTTCTGTTGCCATTCTTTATGCCGCTGATGGCTATGTCTCCCAGGGGCGCGCCATGCTCGGGCGGCGGGTTGCGGGCGATAGTTTCCTGAATGGCTTGATCCGCCATGGCGGGCTGGAAAGCCTGGTCGGGCTGATGCTGAATGACCGGGAGGCGAAGGATTTTCCGGCAGAAATCCAGGCCCGCGCGCCGGGTTTACAAGTGCGCACCGCAGGCTATGAGGACCAACGCCCGGTCGCGGAAGCCGGCACGTTGTTCCTGCCTGGCCCCGGGCTGGAATCCTACGCCTATTGGCGCCGGCGTTCGGGGAATCAGCGCGCTTTCAGCCTATGCGGCGTGACACATACCACCTCCACCGATCGGGTGATGGATGCGTTGGCCCATTCCCTGACCGCACCGGTGCAGCCCTGGGATGCCATCATCTGCACCTCCCGCGCGGTGCAGAGCATGGTGCGGCGGCAATTGCAGGAGAACGTGGCCTATCTGCAGAGCGCTATGGGGGCGACGCGTGCCGGGGTGCCGATGCTGCCCATGATCCCGCTTGGCGTGGAGTGCGATGCCTTCCGCCGCGACCCGGTCTTGGGGGCTGCCTATCGCCAGGAATTGGGGATTGGGGCTGAGGATATTGCCATTATCCTGGTGGCGCGTTTGTCCAATGCGACGAAATTCTCGCCCTTGCCGATGTATCTCGCCCTGCAACGTGCCGCCGAGCGCCGCGGGCGAAAGCTCCATCTGCTGCTGACCGGCTGGATTGAAGGCGATGGGTCACGCCCCGCCTTTACTGATGCCGCGACGCAAGCCTGCCCGGATGTGAAGGTGCATTTGCTGGATGGCCAGAATGCCGAAATCCGCACAAAAGCCTGGGCGGCGGCAGATATCTTCACCCTGCCCGTGGATAATATCCAGGAAACCTTCGGCCTGGCCCCGGTGGAGGCCATGGCAGCCGGCCTGCCCGTGGTGGTGACGGATTGGGATGGCTTTCGCGATACGGTGGAAGATGGCGTCACGGGGTTTCGCATTCCAACCATGATGGGCGGCAATGGCAGTTCCATTGCGACACGCTATCAGATGGGCGCCGATGATTATAACGCCTATCTGCGCAGCACGTCGCAGGCCATCGCCATGGATATTGGTGCGGCGGCGGATGCCTATTATCGGCTCGCGGAAGATGCCAATTTGCGTCGGCAAATGGCGGAAGCGGCAAGGCTGCGCGCCAGGCGGATGTATGATTGGTCGGCCATTATTCCGCAGTATCTTGCGCTGTGGGATGAACAAGCGCGCATTCGTGCCAAGGCCACGGAATTCGCGCCACTGATCCCGGGCCGCCAGCCGGCACCGACGCGCCCTGATCCCTTCATGCTGTTTGCGGATTACCCTACACATCGGTTGGATCCCAAGCAGCGCGTTACCCTTGTGCCCGGCGCCAATCTTGATCTTTTGCGCCAGCGCGCGGCAATTCCTGGCGCCGTGGCGCGCGGTACATTGCTGCCTTCACTCAATGGCTTTCAAGTGATGCTGGAACGCCTGGCGCAAGGCAGCATGGCAGCGGGGGAATTGGGTGGCGCCTTGCCGCCCGACCAGCGCCCCCGCGCGGGTGCCGGCATGGTCTGGATGATGAAGCTTGGTCTGATCACCATCTCACCCGCCGAAGAAGCAAAACCTGATTGACTTGACGCGCTTACCATCCGGGCGTCCGATGCGCGCGCCATGCGCAGCGCGTGGTGCGCCTTGGGATAGAGCATTATGGCAACGCATGATCGGCACGACACCTTTGATCCAATCAGCCTGGAAATCTACTGGTCCCGCCTGATTTCCATCGCCGATGAGGCCGCAACCGGCCTGTTGCGCACGGCCTTTTCTACCATTGTCCGCGAATCAAATGACTTCGCCACGGTGCTGATGGACCGCAATGGGGATTCGATCAGTGAGAATACAGGGGGCATCGCCTCCTTCTCCTGCATTCTGCCGAAAACCACGAAGACATTTCTGGAACGCTTCCCTGCCGAGACCTGGCAGCCAGGTGATTGCGTGATCACGAATGATCCCTGGCTTGCCACCGGGCATTTGCCAGATTTTACCGCAGTAAGCCCGATTTTCCACAAAGGGCGGTTGGTGGGCTTTGCCGGCTCCATTTCCCATTCGCCCGATGTCGGCGGCGCGCTGTGGTCCGCCGATTGCCGGGAATTATTTGAAGAAGGCATCCGCATCCCCCCTTCCCGCCTGTTTCGCGCTGGCAAACGCAATGAGGATTTGGCGGAAGTCCTACTCGCGAATGTGCGCCTGCCACGGCAAGTGATGGGCGATCTGGAAGCGCAGGTGATTGCGAATGAGGTCTGCGCGCGCGGCGTTGATGAATTTCTGGGCGATACGGGCCTGCCTGATCTGCAAGGGCTGGGGGCTGCACTGCATCAGCGGGCGGACGCCGCCATGCGCCGTGCCATTGCGGCGCTGCCTGATGGCACCTGGCATTCCACCCTGGAAGCCGATGGCTTTGATGAGGCGATTACGCGCATTGCCTGCGCCGTCACCATCACGGGTGAGACGATGCATATTGATTTCGCCGGCAGTTCCAAACAGGTGGATCGCGGCATCAATTGCGTGATGAATTACACCCATGCCTATTCGGTTTATCCGGTGAAATGCGCGCTGGACCCTTTCACCCCGCGCAATGAGGGATCCTACGGCGCCATTACCGTCAGCGCACCTGAGGGCAGTATTCTAAATCCGCGCTTCCCGGCGGCCTGCAGCGCGCGGCAATTGACCGGGCATTTGTTGGCGGGGGCGATCTATAAGGCACTCGCGCCCATCATGCCGGACAAGATCATTGCGGAATGCGGCGGCGCGCCCACCATGCGCGCGCTGTTCAGCGGCGTGGATGACGCGGGGGATCGGTTCTCCCAAGTCTTGTTCGCCTCGGGCGGCATGGGCGCTTCGCCCCATCGCGATGGCCTACCCACCACCGCCTTCCCCACCAATGTTGGCGCTGGTTCGATTGAGGCTTATGAGAGCGTGGCACCCTTGGTGGTGTGGAAGAAAAGACTGCGCGCGGATTCCGGCGGCGCCGGGCGCTTCCGTGGCGGGCTTGGGCAGGAAGTGGAGATCGAGGTGCGTGCCCCGGATGAGGTGCGGCTTTCGCTTCTATCCGACCGGCGCGACCATCCGGCGCAGGGCGTCTTGGGCGGTGCGGCTGGCGGTGCGGCGGTGATTGCCTTTGATGATGGCACGCGCCCGCATCCGAAATCACGCACCACCGTGACACCTGGGACGCGGGTGACGCTACTTTACCCTGGTGGCGGCGGTTATGGAGACCCCGCAACGCGCGATCCCGAAGCATTGGCCGCAGATATTCGTGATGGCTATGTCTCCGCCGAAGGTGCCACACGTGATTACGGAGCCAAGCCATGAACGCGACAGCACGCATCGGCGTTGATGTCGGTGGCACCTTCACCGATTTCGTCCTGCATGATCCCGCGCGCAATCTGGTGGCGACCGGCAAGCGGCTGACGACGCCAGATGATCCATCGGAGGCGATTGTCGCCGGCATTGCGCGGCTGCTGGAGGAAACCGGCCTTAAGCCCGCCGATCTGCACAGTATTGTGCATGGCACGACCCTGGTGACGAATACCATCATTGAACGCACCGGCTGCAAGGTGGGCTTGCTCACCACCGATGGCTTTCGCGATTCCATCGAGATTGGGCGCGAAACTCGCTACGATTTATACGATCTTTTCTTGGAAGCACCGCCAACGCTAGTGCCGCGCCATTTGCGCCTGGAAGTACCCGAACGCTTGGATGTGCAGGGCGCGGTGCTGCTGCCCCTGGACGAAGCCGCGCTCATCGCCGCCGCGCGCCAATTGGTCGAGGTTGAGAAGGTTGAGGCGCTGGCGATTGGCTTTTTGCATGCCTGGCGCGACCCGCGCCATGAACGCCGCGCGGCGAAGGTGATTCGCGGGCTTTATCCTGATCTGCCCATGACGCTTTCTTCCTCGGTGGCGCCAGAAATCCGCGAATTTGAACGAATCAGCACCGCCTGCGCCAATGCCTATGTGCAGCCGCGCATGCAGCGCTATCTGGCGAAGCTTGAGGCAACCCTCGCCGCGATGGGCGTGACGGGGGCGCTTTATGTGATGCTCTCGGGCGGTGGCATTGCTTCAGTGCAGGAGGCTAAGGACTACCCGATCCGGCTGATTGAAAGCGGGCCGGCCGCGGGTGCGATGGCTGCATCATGGCTCGCACAACGCGCCGGGCTTGATCAGGTGATTTCCTATGACATGGGCGGCACCACGGCCAAGATGTGCCTGATCCAGAATGGGGCTCCGGACCGCAAATTCGATTTTGAAGCGGGGCGTGTGCGGCGCTTTCAGAAGGGTTCAGGCCTGCCGTTGAAAGTATCGGTCGTGGATATGATCGAGATCGGCGCCGGCGGTGGTTCCATCGCGCGGGTTGATCCCGCTTCCGGGCTGATGAAGGTTGGCCCGCGCAGTGCGGGCGCCAAGCCGGGCCCGATCTGCTACGGGCGCGGCGGTGTTGAGCCCACCGTCACCGATTCCGATCTGGTGTTGGGCCGGCTTGATCCCGCCTATTTCCTGGGTGGCGAAATGGCGCTTGATCTGCCCGCCGTGACGCGCGCCGTGAG
>CAIYMY010000178.1 GCA_903927465.1 uncultured Rhodospirillales bacterium
ATGTCCATGCGTTGCCTGGGGCTGGCGGGGCGCTTGCGGAAGGCCCTTAAGCCGCGTGGGCTGACATTCATCACGCGGCACAGCCGATCGATCGGAGAGGCCCCACGCTGTTCGTCAACGAACCTGAACCTCACGGCTTTTGGCTCGCGAAGAACTGGGGGGCTTTTTTTAGGATGTCCCTCTCCCCCTTCAGGATACGGACCTCACGACGAAGTCGCGCGTTCTCCCACGCAAGATCACAGTCCCCGGCAGAGATCACATCCGGGTTACGGTGCGCGCTCACCCATTTGTTCAGGGTCGAAAAGCCGCCCCCCAGATCATCCGCAACCTGGCGCCGCGAAAGCCCGCTGGTCAGCGCTATCCGCCCTGCCTGTGCCCATGATTCATCTCCTTTGCTTCAAAATATGTGAGCAAAGGAGCGGCACAAAACCGTGACAGATCCAATCAAGATGAATCTCCACAGACCCTAATTCAACGTCGTCAGCAGCCCCGCCATCAGCTTGGCGCGCGGCACCAGGCTGTCAATCAGTACATGTTCTTCAAGCGTATGCGCCAGCGCGCCTTGCACGCCCAAGCCATCCAGCGTGGTGATGCCAAGCGCGCCGGTGAAATTACCATCAGACCCACCGCCGCTTGATTGATGGTTGATGTCAAAGCCAATAGCCTGCGCAATTTCGCGCGCATGGCGATATAGCGCCATCACCTTCGCATCGGGCTCCCATACCGGGCGCGTGACGCCGCGCGTCACTTCCAGCTGCACATCATTGGTGGACGCGCGCAGCGCCAGCATACTCGCCACACCCGCATCCAGATCTTCCTGACGCTTGGCCATGGAAAGCGCCTCGGCCTCAGTGGTTGTCGTGACGCAATTCACCCATTGCCCGCCATGCAATACGCCCACCGAAAAGGTGCAATCCTCGGTCGTCATATCCTCGATCGCCAGGATCTGCCGGCACATTTCCTTGATGGAACTCCGCCCCTCCGCCAACCGCGCCCCGGCATGAGAAGGCTTGCCCGTAGTTTTCAGATTGAAGCGCGCAATGGCATAGCGCCCGGTCACCACACCGCCATCGGGCCGCGCCGGTTCTGGCACCAGGATGAATTTATGCCGCGCGGCTTCCGTTTCGATCAGGTCGCGCGTGGAAGGGCTGCCGATTTCCTCATCGCTCGTCAGCAATATCGTGATCGGCAGCGGCGTTTTGATCCTCGCCGCGATGATCTGACGCATGGCTTCTACCGCCAGCACCGTGCCGCCCTTCATATCCAGAATGCCCGGGCCATAGCAGCGATTGCCGTCGCGCCGGATCGGCAATTTTTCGAGCGTGCCAATGGGGTGCACCGTATCCAGATGCGCCATCACCAGAATGCCAGGCGCGCCATCGCCGGCCGAGTGCGGAAAGCGCGCGCGCACACAATCACCAAGCCCCATGCGCCCCGGAATGCGATCAATATGCGCCCCCAGCAGCGCCAAATCGCGGGAAGCCAAATCCATCATGCGATTGACCGCACCCGCATCGAAGGTGGGGCTTTCGCAGGCCGCCCAGCGCATCAGGCGCGCCAGGATCTCATCAGCCTCAAATGGAAGGGCAAGGGCGGCGTGGTTCATGGCGGGTCTTCTCCTGCGAAATGTCTCTGGTGGTGGAAGCCTGCGGTGCGGCGCGGATCAGGGCAAGGGGGCAACTCGGCAGCAGGTTTCCGGCATGGTAAGAAAACCCCAAAATCAGGAATCCGCCAATGCGCCTTTTGGTTGCCAATGCGAATACGACAGAAGCCATCACCGCAACCTGCGCTGCAGTCGCGCGTGCCGCCGCCGCGCCAGGCACTGAGATCATTAGCGCGACACCCCGCTTCGGCCCGGCAGTGATCGCAACCCGCGTGGAAAATGTCATTGCCGGCCATGCGCTGTTGGAAGCGCTGGCGGAACACGCCGGCCGTGTGGATGCGGTATTGCTGGCCGTGAGCTTCGACACCGCGCTTGATGCCGCGCGTCAGCTCATGCCCTGCCCGGTGCTTGGCATGACGGAAGCCGCGGCGCTGACGGCCTGCATGATGGGCGGGCGCTTTGGTCTGATCACCTTCGGCAATGTGGAACCCTACCGGGAATTGATCGCGCGCCATGGGCTTTCCGCCCGGCTGGCGGCTTTGGCCGGCTTGGATGCGACACCGCCGGAAGCACTCGCCAATCCGGAAGGGGTCGCGGAAAAGCTCCGCATCGCGGTGGAGGGGCTGGCCGCGCAGGGTGCGGATTCCGTGGTGCTGGCTGGCGCGGCGCTGGCCGGCTTTGACCAGCGCCTGGCGGGCCGGGCGGCCCTTCCCTTGTTTGATGGTATTCGCTGCGGGGTGAAGCTGGCGGAAGCGCTGGTCGCGCTCAATCCGCCACGGGCTGAGAGCGGCTCCTACGCCCCCCCGCAAGGGCGGATCAGCCAGGGCTTGACGCCAAGCCTGGCCGCGCTGTTGCGTGGCAACGGCTAACGATAAGGAAGAAGCCCGTGCGCCTGGATGGACCTGACAGCAAGAATATCGAAGACCGGCGCGGTCAGCGTGGCCGCAGTGGTGGCGGCATGGGCCGCGTTGCCGTGGGCGGGGGTATAGGCGGTGTGCTGCTGCTGCTGCTTTCCATGTTTCTGGGCGTGGATGTGACCAACCTTGGCGGCGGCCAAGTGGCCCCACCAAGTGCTTCGGAACAACGCCAAGCCCCGCCTTCGCAGGCCAATTTGTCGGAAGATGAGGCGCGCCGCTTCATCTCTCGTGTGTTGGCCGAAACCGAACAGGTCTGGCATGAGGCCTTTCAGGCGCTGGGCCGCCGCTACGAAGAACCGGTGCTCGTGCTATTCAGTGGCGCGACCCGTTCAGGCTGCGGCGCGGCACAGGCGCAGGTTGGACCCTTTTACTGCCCTGCCGATAAGCGCGTTTACATTGACCTTGATTTCATGGGCCGTTTGCTGCGCCAACTTGGCGCGCCTGGAGATTTTGCTGCGGCCTATATTGTGGCGCATGAGGTTGGGCATCATGTACAGAATGAACTAGGCGTGCTTGAGAAGGTTGAAGGGCTGAAGCGGCGGACAGATCAGCGCACGGCCAATGAATTGCAGGTGCGCGTGGAATTGCAAGCGGATTGCCTGGCCGGGCTATGGGCCAAGCGTGCCCATGATGCGCGGCGCATTATGGAAGCGGGCGATATTGAAGAAGGCTTCCGCGCTGCGGCGGCTGTCGGGGATGATACCTTGCAGCGGCGGTCCCAGGGCCATGTCCAGCCCGAAACCTTCACCCATGGCAGTTCTGAACAAAGGCTGCGCTGGTTTCGGCGCGGGCTTGAAACCGGGCTTCTTTCCGCCTGCGATACCTTCCAGCCTGGGCCGTTGTAGCGCCCCTTGACGCTGACGCCCTGCTGCAATTTATCCACTAACCGCTAAGAAAAATCCGCCAATTACCGCCCCATCCGGGCCGGGTTGTTCATGGTACTGCTGGCGTCATCGGAAAGGCTGGGCCGGCCGATATTGCCAAACAGCGCCTGCATCATGTTTCTCTCCGTACCGGGTACAGGCGTCTCCCGCGACACCATGCCGACATCCTGGCCGTCACTAGGCCGCAATTCCCGGATTTCCTGCACTACGCCGCGCCGATCAAAGCTGATCGCAACCACCACACGGTCGCGCAATTCCAGATAGCGTCCGGGCATCACCTGGGTAATACCGCTGATGTAATACCAATTCTCCTCATCAAAGGTGCCGCGCGCCGTGGGCGGGCCGAGCAGCGCCGCCACATCGGACCTGGTCTGTACGCCCTTAGTGATTTGGGCGAGCCTTTCCGCATCCACCTTATTGCCGCGCGGCACGGGCGGCGGGGCCAGCCTTTCGCAGGCGCCTACAGCCAGGGTCACCAGCAGCAGAAACAGACCAATGCCGCGCCTGCGGTAAAAACCTTCAGTCATGTCGCGGTTCCCAGCCCAAGACGCCCTGTTCAAGATTGACCATTCGCCGCTCCGGACCCATGTCCAGTGTCTTCGATAGACACCCCCGGCCTCTGGGGTCAACCGCTGCCTTTCGGTTTGGGATTGGGATCAATGGGTTTGCTCAGCGCCTTCCGCCGCTCATCGCATGAAAGGGCGGGCTTCACGCTTTATGGTGCCGCGGTCGCCACCGCGCGTTCGACCTATTTTTACACCGATCTTGCGGTGCGCGATTCGGTGGAAGGCCGGCTTGATCTGATCCATCTGCATGCCGCGCTGATGGTCCGCCGCCTGAGGCGCGATGCCGATAAGCGCGGCCCCGCCTTGGCCCAAGCCGTGTTTGACGCGATGTTTGCCGACATGGACGTGAACCTGCGCGAAATGGGGGTGAGTGATATGGTGGTGGGAAAGCGCGTGCGCGGGCTGTGGGAAGCTTTTCACGGCCGCGCCATTGCCTATGAAGCCGCCTTGGATGCCGCTGACCCCGCAGCCATGGCCACAGCCCTGGCGCGGAATGTCTGGCGCGAGGATGAGGCCGGACACGCCGCGCAGCGCCTGGCCCACATTGCCTTTGCCCAGGCGGCGCACCTTCAATCCCAAGGATTTGCCGAGCTTCTGGCCGGACATGCCAGCTTCCTGATGCCAGAATCCACCCCCGATGCTGCCTGAATTTTCCCGCCGCCAAATCCTGACTGACCCGCCCCAGGCCGGGGTTGAGGATCGCTTGGAAGCAACCCCAGCGGAATGTGCAGCCCTCGCCGAGCGCTTCGGGATTGAGGCGCTGAAGCATTTCAGTGCCCGCTTCACGCGCAAACCCTATCCGGGCGGTGGGTTGTTTATTTCCGGGCGGCTTAAGGCTGAACCCGTGCAGCTTTGCATCGTCAGCCTGGATCCGGTGACCGAGCGGCTGGACAAGCCCTTCACGCTGGTAGTCCTGCCCCCCGATGGCACGCTTTCGGAAGAACCAGATGGGCCTGATGAAATCCAAGCCGATGCCACCGGCCATTTCGACCTGGGAGAGGCTTTGGCGGAGGAATTATCGCTCTCGCTCAACCCCTATCCGCGCAGGGCGGGGGCGCAATTGTCGCTGGAGCCGGAGGAAGTCGCCGAACCCATCGAAGCTGCCGAAGCCACCCCGCGCAACCCCTTTGCCAAGCTGGCGGCCTTGCGCGGCGCTAAGGGTTAGTGCTGCTGGGGGAATGACAAATCTGCACCCCGTGACCCTTGCCGCGGATGCGCCTGCATGGGCGGGCCGCGCCATGAGCGAATTGGCATTATTAGACCCGCTGCTTGCGGCCATTCCAGAACAAGCAGGAATCCTGCCTTGGCGCCGGCGAGAGGCTGGCTTCCCTGGGCTTCTGCGCGGCTTATGCGGGCAAATGATCTCGAACCAGGCGGCAACAGCCATTTGGGTCAGGCTTTCCGCCCTGCCGGGCGCGCTAAGCCCAGATGGGCTGCTGGCGCTGAGTGATGAGGCCTTGCGGCAGGCCGGTCTATCCCGCCCGAAACTGCGCCATGCGCGCGCCCTGGCCGAGGCTTTCGCGGATGGTCGCCTTTCTGCCGAAGGGCTTGCCGCCTTGTCGGATGAGGCCGCGGTGGCTGCCATTGCCGCCATTCCCGGCTTTGGCCCCTGGACGGCGAGTGTATATTTGCTGTTCGGCCTGGATCGTAAGGACATTTTCCCTGTCGGGGATTTGGCCTTGGCGGCATCCTTGGCAGCCTTGCGCGGCTTGCCGGAACGCCCAAGCCCGCGGGAGTTGGCAGCGCTTGCCGAAGCTTGGCGCCCCTGGCGGTCCATGGCGGCGCGGCTGCTTTGGCATCATTGGCGCCACGTGACTGGCCGTCCGGCGGGTGAATCCATCGCATAGAGTATCCGTGATGGTCAAGCCGCCCGTAGTTGCCATTGTCTACCTTTTTTGAGTAGGGCGTTTGCGAGGATGATGAGCTTTCGCATGACGGCGGTGATGGCCTGTTTTGGGGCTTTCCCCGCCTTGATGAGTTGTTCG
>CAIYMY010000179.1 GCA_903927465.1 uncultured Rhodospirillales bacterium
TCAGCCTCCTTCTCCCAATGCGCGGGTTCATGCGCGGTCTGGTCAATCGGCGCGGCAAAGCGGCCGGCGACATCATGGGTCGGCAGGTTTTCGGGTTTTTGCGTCATGCGGGGTGCTCCATCGCGGCATCTTGCCAGGGGCGGCAATTCAGGCAAAGCGTCGGTTAAACCGGGAAGAAGGCTACACCATATGAACCGCGTCACACGCCGCACCACCATCACCGCCGCTGCCGGGCTGCTCGCCGCGCCGGCGCTGCGCGCCCAAGCCGCTTGGCCGAATAAGGATCTGCGCCTGGTCTGCCCCTTCCCGCCAGGTGGCACCACGGATGTGGTGGCGCGGCTGGTGGCCGCCGCCATGCGCGAAAGGTTCGGGCGCAATGTTGTGGTAGAAAATCAGCCAGGCGCCGGCAGCACGCTCGCCGCCGGGCGCTTTGCGCGCGAAGCCGATGATCACGCGCTGTTCATGAGCCAAATCGCCTCCCACGCCATTGGCCCGGCGCTGTATCGCAGCCTTGCCTATGATCCTGAGACGGATTTCCGCGCCGTGACTTTGGTGGTGACGGTGCCTAATGTCTGGGTCGCCAATCCGCGCCGCGTGCCGGGCGGTGATCTCCGCGCCTTTTTGCGCGATGCCAAGGCGAAGCCCGGAGAGCGCAATTTCGCTTCCGCCGGCAATGGCACCTCCACCCATTTGACCGGGGAGTTGATCAACCAGCTTGCCGGGGTGCGGGTGCAGCATGTGCCCTATCGAGGCGCCGGCCCGGCCATGACCGCGGTGATCGGCGGCGAAGTGGATAGCCTGATAGACAACCTGCCCACCGCCCTGCCGCAAATCCAGAATGGCAATGTGGTGGCGCTGGCCGTCACATCCCGCGAACGACTGCCCGATCTGCCCAATGTGCCGGCGGTGTCCGAATTGGGCGCTGAGTTCAACCTGGTGGGTTTTGAGGCTGAGGCCTGGTTCGGCCTGCACGCGCATAAATCGGCATCGGACGCGGTTGTGGCGCGCATGGCGGAAGTGGCGCAGGCCGCGCTGAATGACCCGGCGGTGCGTCAGCAATTGGCTGCGCGCGGCACCACCCCGCGCGGCGGCCCGCCCGCTGACTACGCCGCCCTGGTCGCAAGCGAGCGCAAGCGTTGGTTTGATGTTGTGCGGCAGGGGAATGTGCAGGCGGATTGAGCGTCAATCCTGGCTTGGCATCGTAAAGGGGTTTGACCAGAAGCCCCGTCCGCCCGATGCTGCGCCCCTGGAGGAAACAGACACATGAGCAAATACCCCTTTACCGCTGCCGATCTTGAAGCGCTGCGCGCCTGGGATACGCCCACCATCTGCAATGCGCTGGAAGTGGTCGCACCGCATCGGCGCAATTACGGCTTCACCGTGCGCCCCATGGTCGCCGTGGATCGTAAGCTGCCGCCGATTTGCGGCCTGGCGCGCACCGGCACGCAGCGCGCGGCCTTCCCCTCGGGCCGTAGCAAGGAAGCCGATAAGGCCATGCGCATCGGCTGGTATGAATATGTCGCCGATGCCTCGCTGCCGACAATCGTTTGCCTGCAGGATTTGGACGACACCCCCGGCGTTGGCGCCTTTTGGGGCGAAGTGAATAGCGCCGTGCATAAGGGCCTTGGCGCGCTTGGCGTGGTGACCAATGGTTCGGTGCGTGACCTTGATATGTTCGCGCCGGGCTTTCAGGGCATTGCCGGGGTGGTGAACCCCTCCCATTCCTATGTGCATATCGTGGCGCTGAAGTGTGAAGTCACTATCCACGGCATGCAGGTGTCA
>CAIYMY010000180.1 GCA_903927465.1 uncultured Rhodospirillales bacterium
CCATGACCGGCGCCTTACCCATGCGCTTCGCCAGCGCTTCCACCGCCTGATAGGTGGCGTCTTCCGTCGCTAGACCGCGAATGATTTCAACCAGCTTCATCATCGGCACGGGGTTGAAGAAATGCATGCCAATGAAGCGGGCCGGCCGATCCGTTGCCGCCGCAAGCCGCGTGATGGGAATAGATGATGTGTTGGAAGCCAAAAACGCATCCGGCTTCAGCACCGGGCAAAGGGCGGCGAAGATCTTTTTCTTGATCTCCTCATTCTCGGTCGCGGCTTCAATCACCATGTCGCAATCGGCGAAGGCGCTGTTATCGGTCGCCGTCACAATCCGCGCCAGCGCGGCGTCACGATCTGCGCTGCTGACGCTGCCCTTGCTCACTTGCCGGTCCATGTTCTTCGCCATGGTCGCCAGCGCGCGGTCCAGCGCCTGCTGCTGCACATCCATCAGCACCACCGGAATGCCGGAAAGCGACGCCACATGGGCAATGCCATTGCCCATCAGCCCCGCGCCAATCACGCCGAGTTTATTGATTGCCGCCATGATGGATGCTCCTGTTGCTGCAATTCTCGGGGCCGCGCATCAAGCGCGCGCCCCCATCAGGCAAATCACTTCTTGTCGAGTTCGGCTTCCAATTCCGGCATGGCCTTGAACAGATCGGCCACCAGCCCGTAATCGGCCACCTGGAAAATCGGCGCTTCTTCATCCTTGTTGATGGCAACGATCACCTTGCTGTCCTTCATGCCGGCCAGATGCTGGATGGCGCCCGAGATGCCAACCGCGACGTAAAGCTCCGGCGCCACAATCTTGCCAGTCTGGCCAACCTGATGGTCATTCGGCGCATAGCCCGCATCCACCGCCGCGCGGGAAGCACCGATGGCCGCACCCAGCTTGTCGGCCACGCGTTCAACAATGACAAAATTCTCCGCCGAACCCATGGCGCGCCCGCCGGAGACGATAATACGCGCGGCCGTCAGTTCTGGGCGTTCTGTTTTGACAATCTCGGCCCCCAGGAAGCGCGAAAGCCCAGGATCACCAGCGGTCGCCGCAGCTTCAATCGGCGCCGAGCCACCTTCGGCCGGCACGGGATCGAAGGAGGCAGCGCGCACCGTAATCACCTTCTTGGCATCAGCGGATTTCACGGTGGCCATCGCATTGCCGGCATAGATCGGGCGCACAAAGGTATCGGCATCCACCACATCTGAAATGTCAGAGAGAATCTGCACATCAAGCAAAGCGGCAGCGCGCGGCATCACATTCTTGCCACCGGCGGAAGCCGGCGCCAGCAAATGCGAATAGCCGGGGGCGAGTGCCACCAGCAAAGCGGCCATAGGCTCGGCCAGGCCATGGGCGTAGATTTCGGACTCGGCGGTCAGCACCTTCGCCACCGATGGCAACTTGGCAGCGGCAGCGGCAGCGGGGCCAGTGGCGCCGCCCGCGATCAGCACATGCACATCGCCAAGCTTGGCGGCAGCCGCCACCGTGCTGCGGGTTGGCTGAGAAAGCGCGCCGTCCTGATGATCGGCAAGAACAAGCACCGCCATGGTCAAATCACCTTCGCTTCATTGCGCAGTTTATCAACAAGTTCCGCAACCGATCCCACTTTCTTGCCGGCCTGGCGCTTGGGCGGTTCTTCCACCTTCAGCACGGTCAGGCGCGGCGCGGGGTCCACACCCAAATCGGCAGGCTTCATGATTTCAATCGGCTTCTTGCGTGCCTTCATGATATTCGGCAGCGAAGCATAGCGCGGTTCATTCAAGCGCAGATCGGTGGTGATGATGGCGGGCAGCTTCAGCGCCAGCTTTTCCAGGCCACCATCCACTTCGCGCGTGATGTTCAGCGTGCCATCGGCAATTTCAACCTTGGACGCGAAGGTGCCTTGCGGCCAGCCCATCAGCGCCGCCAGCATTTGGCCGGTGGCGTTCATGTCATCATCAATCGCCTGCTTGCCCAGGATCACCAGATCCGGCGCTTCCTTGGCGATGATCGCCTTCAGGATTTTCGCGACCGCGAGCGGTTCCAGCACGCCATCATGCTCGACCAGGATGCCGCGATCAGCGCCCATGGCCAGCGCCGTGCGAATCTGTTCCTGCGCCACGGCGGGGCCGGCGGATACCGCGATGATTTCGGTGGCCACGCCCTTTTCCTTCAACCGCACGGCTTCTTCCACCGCGATTTCGTCAAAGGGGTTCATGGACATTTTGACATTGGCTGTTTCAACGCCCGTGCCATCCGCCTTCACGCGGACCTTGACGTTGTAATCCACCACCCGCTTGACGGGGACCAGAAGCTTCATGATGCAACCATAGCCTTCAGGAAATGGGGGGCCGATAGGCGCCGGAATGCCGCGCGTGGGGTTTTATCCCCTTGCCCGACGTAATTCGTATTAAAGCCCTGTGCCGAGCCGGGCAAGGCGGAGTCAGCTTTTAAGAAGCAAAAGCAAAATGGCGAAAAGCGCGACCGCGATGAATTGGAAGATAATCCGCCAGCGCATAAGCCAATTGGCGGTTTTGGGATTAGCCTTGCCGCCCGCCATGCCCAGAATCCCGGCGAAAAGAACGCCGACGGTGGCCAGCATGGCAAGCGCAACCAGAATGGTGAGGATCGTGATCATAAACTGATGTTACAGGCTTTCATGGGCGGGAGACAGCCCCATCCCGAACCGACCAGGCGAGCCCCGCACCAATCAGGGCGGTGATGATGCAAAGCGCGAAGCCGGCCTCATAACCGCCCGTCAGGTCCACCAGCAGGGAAAAGAACGGGGGCGCCACCAGCATGGAAAGGCCAAAGACAAAGCCCCCCGCCGCCGTGGTGCCGCCCACCTGTCCCGCAGGCGCCAGCCGCGCCATTTCGGCCAGAAATACGCCATTCCAGCCAATGGCGGTGGCGCCCATCAGCATCCCGGCCAGTATAATGACCGAACCTGGCCAGCCTGGGCCGGCCAGCAGCAATGCCAGGCCAGCGACTGCCGCGCCAATACCAAGCCCGGTGAAGACCGGCGCGGCGCCGGTGCGGTCCGCGACCACCCCCCAAAGCACACGCCCCGCCACCCCCGCCGCCTGGGCAAAGGCCAGCCGTAGTCCGGCCTCTGTCAGGGATGCGCCAAGGCTTGCCACCTGGAAAACCACGAAAAAGGTCGAAAAACAGAATTGGGAAACGCCATACAGCGCCGACATGATGGTCATGCGCCGCAGGATCGGGAATTGCCGCAATAGGCCAAGGCTGGAAGCCGCCGCCGCCCAAACCTGGCCAAGCCCGCGGATCGAGGTTTTGGGATCCCGTTCCGCATCCAGGGCCGCGCGCAGCGGTTGCAGGCAAAATGCCGAAACGGTCAGGAAAACCACCACTGCAAACACGCCCTGGCGCCAGCCGGCGGCCACTGCAATGGGCGGCACGGCGGCGGCAATCAGCATCGCCCCTGCCGGCACGCCGCATTGCTTGAGGCTGAAAATCAGCCCCCTCCGGCGTGCTGGCGTACGCGCAGCGAGCAAATGGCTCCCGGCCGGCGTCACTGGCCCATGGCCGAGCCCGGCAATGATGGCCGAGGCGAAAAGTGCCGCCGGATGCCCCAGCATGGCGATCGCAATGCCGAAGGCCGAAATCAGCATCCCCACCTGCAGAACCCGGATGCCGCCAAAGCGATGGATGAAGGCCCCCGCCAAAGGCCCCGACACCATGGCCCCCAAATAGACCAGCGCGGTATGCACCCCGGCAAGCGATGCGGCGATGCCGAGTTCCGCCGCAATGGCCGGCGCCAGCACCGGCACGGTCAGGAAAACCCCCATCCCGGCCAGATGCGTCCCCAAAAGGGCGATCATGACTGTCCAGACGGAAGGGGAAGCAAGCATCGGGTCGGTGTACCGGCGCCGCCGCCCGTGGGCAATTGGGGCGCGAAGAAGACTTGACCCGCGCCCGGCAATGCGCTCCCAAGCGTGGCATGAGCATTCTCAAGGGAATTCGGCACTTCATCCTGCTGCTGGGCCTCGTGCTGCTGGCGGTTCCAGCGCGCGCGCAGCCGGAACCGGGCAATCCTTTGGCGCAACAGCCCGCCGTCGCCGCTGTACCCGCGCCGGCAGTAGTGTCGCCAGAAATTGAGGCGTTGCTCAAGGTTTTGCAGGATGATTCGCAGCGCGCTGAATTGATCCGGGCTCTGCGCGCCGCCGCACCAGAAGCGGAAGGTGTTGCGCCCGCGGCCCCGGCCAGCACGGAACCGGCGCTGCTGGCGCCGAATACGCTCGGCGCGCAATTGCTCCAGGGGGCGTCGCAACGTCTCGCCGCATTTTCCGATCAGCTTGTAGCCACGGTGCAAGCTATTGCTGATTTGCCAGCAATGCTGGGCTGGCTGACCTCCCTCGCGCGGGACCCTATTACGCAATCGCGCGTGCTGGATGCATCCTGGAAACTATTGCTGGTGCTCGGCCTTGGCTTGCTGGCGGAATGGGCTGTGATGCAGGCGCTGCGTCGCCCGCGTGACTGGCTGGATGCCCATGCGCTGCCGTACGATGTCGGCTGGGCGCGGCTGAAACGCCTGCCCTTAGTCCTGGGCCGGTTGTGCCTTGATGTGGTACCAATTGCGGCCTTCGCGTTGGTTTCCTACGGGCTGATCGGTGCCGTGCGGCCCTTACCAAGCACGCAGCTTGTCATGCTGACGGCCAATAACGCCTATATCGTCTCACGCGTTGTCATGGCGGCGGCGCGGATGCTGCTCTCACCGGCTTCCACCCATTTGCGTATTCTGCCGGTCCTGGATGAAACGGCGGTCTATGCGACCATCTGGCTCAGACGTATCGTTGTAGTGCTTGTTTCAAGCTATGCGGTGGCTGAAGCGGGTTTGCAATTCGGGCTGCCTTGGTCTGCCCATGATTCAATCCTGCGCATCGCCCTGCTGTTGGTCACGATGTTCGTTGTGATTATCATTCTGCAGAATAAGCAGTCTGTGTCAGATGTCTTGCGCGCGCCAGAATTGATGGAAGGCGAAGAACCGGATCAAGCGCGCCGCTTTTTCCGGATGCTGCGGGACCGAGCGTCTGATGTCTGGCATTTGGTGGCGATTGCCTGGCTCATCGCGGCGTGGGGAGTCTGGGCACTCGAAATACATAGCGGCTTCTGGCGACTGCTCAAGGTTTCCTTCGGCACCATCCTGCTTCTGTCGCTTGCCAAATTGGCGGATATGGCCATTCGCCGGGTGGTCCAGCGTGCCTTCCGCATCACGCCTGAATTAGCCGCGCGTTACCCGGGGCTTGAAGCGCGTGCCAATCGCTACTTGCCCGTGCTGAAAGGCAGCGCAAGCCTTGCCATTGGCGCGATTGCGCTTCTGTTCCTTTTGGAAAGCTGGGGCTTGGAAGCCTTTGCCTGGTTCGGCCATGGCAAGCTTGGCAATCGGCTGGTTTCCTCCATCGTGTCCATCACGCTTACCATCACCTTGGCGCTGGTCATCTGGGAAGGCGTCAACGCCGCGATCCAGCGGCATTTGGAACGGCTTTCACGCGACGCCAAGGCTGCGCAAAGTGCGCGGGTGCGGACGCTTTTGCCCATGCTGCGCACGGCACTTTTGGCGGTTATCTTGATTTTCGTGGTGCTATCAGTGCTGACGGAAATTGGCGTGAATGTCGCCCCGCTGATTGCCGGTGCTGGCGTGGTTGGCATTGCGGTCGGCTTTGGTAGCCAGCGACTGGTTCAGGATGTGATCACGGGCATTTTCCTGCTGCTTGAAGATGCTGTCGCGGTTGGTGATGTGGTGCAATTGGGCGGGCTGAGCGGCGTTGTGGAACATCTTTCCATCCGCTCCATCAAGCTCCGCGCCGTGGATGGCAGCTTGCACATCATCCCCT
Source organism: uncultured Rhodospirillales bacterium (assembly GCA_903927465.1). GTDB lineage: Bacteria > Pseudomonadota > Alphaproteobacteria > Acetobacterales > Acetobacteraceae > Neoroseomonas. The sequence continues at coordinate 5,833 of CAIYMY010000180.1, forward strand.
TCAGTGCCGTCACCAGCGTGACAAACCAGACGCGCGATTTCGCCTTTGCCGTGATTGATGTGAATGTTGATTACGGGGAGGATACTGATCACGTCGCGGAGACCCTGCGTCAGATCGCTGCCGAGATGCGCCAGGATCCGCGTTGGCGCCCCGTGATCCGCGATGATCTGGATGTGATGGGCGTGGACAAGCTTGGCGATTCCGGCGTGGTGATACGCGTGCGGTTGAAGACAGAACCATCCCAACGCTGGGCGGTCGCGCGGGAGATGAACCGACGCATCAAGCGGCGCTTTGATGAGCTGGGGATTGATATTCCCTACCCGCATCAGAAGCTGGTGTTGGAAGGTAAGCACCCGGCGCAAACGGCAAGCGCTGCGCCGGAGGCACCGGCGGCTTTGGGTTAAGGAGCCTTTGATCTAACGGCCTTGCTTGGTCAATCGTTTTTATCTCATTTTTTTCTACGTAAAACACACAGCATGTGCTGTTTCCGTGTAGCAGAAATTTTTTCTGGAAGTGGATTTGCCATCCACGATTATACGACGCGGTGTGAACGCTTTCTGGCTGAGATGGATGTAGTCGCGCCTTGGGCCTCATGATCCATCGGGGGAGAGTAAGCTGAGGATTGCCTCTGCGACGGCGCCACGATGGCGCATCTTCCGCACCGCCAAGTGACGCGACTTGGCTTGAAAATAGAGTGTTTGTTTGGTCGCATTTTCCGAGTCGCCAAGTGACGCGACTTGGCTTGAAAATGCTCCGGCAGGGCATACATGTCAGGTCGCTCCAGGAGACCCCCCATGCCCGAAGGCCGCCTTGTAATCGGCACCAAGCGTTATTCATCCTGGTCCATGCGCGGCTGGCTGGCCGTGCATCTGGCCGGGCTGGATGTGGAGGAGGTGATGATCCCCCTCGCGGGTGGGGGCGGGACCTCGGCGCTGAAAACCGCAACGCCCACTGGGCTGGTGCCCTATCTGGAACATCGCGGCGCGCGAATTTGGGAAAGCCTGGCCATCTGCGAATACTGCGCGGAAATCGCGCCCGGGCTTTGGCCGGCAGATCGTGCGGCGCGCGCCCATGCGCGGTCCATCGCGGCCGAGATGCATGCAGGGTTTCGCAATTTGCGCATGGCCATGCCGATGAACCTTGGCCGCAGCTTCCCCCGCCTTGGCCGCACGCTTGAATCCCTCGCCGATATCGCGCGGGTGGAGGCGATTTGGGCGGAAGCTATCGCCGCCCATGGCGGGCCTTTCCTGATGGGCACTGAATTTGGCGCGGTTGATGCGATGTATGCGCCCGTTGTGGCGCGCTTCATCACCTGGCAGCCGGAGCTTTCCGCCACAACGCAGGGCTATATGGCGGCGGTGCGCGCGCACCCGCTGGTCGCGCGCTGGTATGATGAAGCCGCCATCGAACCGGTGGAATGGTTGCTCGACCGCTATGAGAATCCCGCATGAATACCGCCCTGGCACTTGACCATCTTGGCGTTGCGGCGCGTGACTTGGCGCCGATGTGCGCGGCCTATGAAAGGCTGGGCTTCACGCTTTCACCGATTGCGCAGCAAAGCGGGCGGCGGCGGCCTGATTTGCCCGTTGAGAAATATGGCTCTGGCAATCGCTGCGCCTTCCTGAAGCATGGCTATATCGAATTGATCGCGATCCTTGATCCCGCGTTCTTCGACAATAATCTGAACGCCTTTCTGGCGCGCTATCCGGGGATGCATATCCTCGCCCTTGCGATGCTGGATGAGGAAGCGAATCTTCAGCGGCTGCGCGCTGCGGGGTTGGATATTCCAGGCGTTGCTTATCTGGAACGGCCCGTGGAAGCGGGCGGGCCGATTGCGCGCTTTGCCCGCCTACCTTTCCCGGACCCGCCGGAGGGGCGCGTGCAATTGATCCGTCATCTGACGCCCGAATTGGTGTGGCAGGATCGCTGGATGGACCACGCCAATAAGGCCGAGGTTTTGGAAGCCGCCATTCTATGCGCGGACAACCCGGCGGAGACCGCCGCGCGGCTTTCCCGCCTGTCCGGCCTGCCCGTGGAACCTGACCCTGCGGGCGGCTTTCTGCTCCGCCTGCCAGGTGCGGCGCGCGCAGCCGGCCCAAAAGCGCCGGCGCTTGAAACCCGCGTGCGGGTGCTGACGCCGGAAGCGCTCGCCACCGTGCTGCCGGGCGTGGTGGCGCCGGCCTCCCCCTTCATGGCGGGGATGGTTGTGCGCACCGCCGATGGCGCGGCTTCCGCCCGGCGCATCCTGGCTGGCATGCCCGCGCGGGAGGCGTCGGAAGGCATCATGGTGCCGCCCGAATTTGCCGCCGGCGCGGCGATTATCTTCACGTGAAACGGGCTGCGATCAGCCGCAGCCTGCGCATCTACCACGCGCCGGGCCGTGCCGAGGCCTTGGATGGCTTCTACCGCCGCTTCCTGGGGGCGGGCGATGCGGCCTTTGATGTCGGCGCGCATGTTGGCGACCGGATGCTGTGCTTTCGTCGCCTTTGCGCGCGCGTTGTGGCGGTGGAACCGCAAGCAGCACTGGCCCGCGTATTGCGGCTTTTGCTGCGCGGCGACCCCGGCGTGACCTTGGTTTCGCAATTGGTGGGCGCCCGGGCGGGCAAGGCGGAACTCCGCCTCAATACTGCCAACCCAACCGTGGCGACAGCAAGCAGCGCCTTCATCGCCGCCGCCGCCGGGGCGCCTGGCTGGGAAGGGCAGGAATGGGACCACGCCGAAACCCTGCCGGTTACAACCCTTGACGCGCTGATCGCCGCCCATGGCATGCCGGCTTTCATCAAGCTGGATATCGAGGGTTTTGAGGCCGAGGCACTGCGCGGCCTTTCCCGCCCACCGCGCGCGCTGTCCTTCGAATTCACCACCATCCAGCGCGATGTGGCGGGCGAATGCCTGGGCCTGCTGGCAGCCCTTGGCTATCGGCATTTCCAGGCGAGCCTGGGGGAGAGCCTCAGCTTCGCCCTGCCGGCGCCCTGTGATGCAGCCGCCATGCAGGAATGGATCGCGGCATTGCCCGCCAGCGCTAATAGTGGCGATGTCTATGCTTGCCTGGATGAGCAGCTTCTCACGTGACGGCGCCGGCATTTTGCGCTTAAGTTTGGTGGCACTTTGGTAAAGGGAGACGCAGCATGGGTGTTTTGACGCAGGAACAGAAGGATGCCTTCTGGCGCGATGGCTGCCTGGTGGTGCCGAATGCTGTCTCGCCTGATCTGCTTGCCAGGCTGCGCGCCGAGATCGCCGGTTGGGTGGAGGAAAGCCGTGCGCACACAAAACCCTTCGGCCCGCCCTGCGTGGATGGTCGCCCGCGTTTCGATATGGGCAAGGAACATTCCGCCGAAAACCCCGCGCTGCGGCGGATCAATAACCCATCCGATATCTCGCCTGCCTATCTGGAAGCGATGCGTGACAGTGACATGACGGAAATGGTGGCCGAACTCATTGGCCCCGATGTGAAGTTCCATCATTGTAAGATCAATCTGAAACTGACGGGCGCGAAGACCGAGGTGCTGTACCATCAGGACTTCGCCTATACGCCGCATACCAATGACGACATCATCACAGCACTTCTGTTCCTGGATGATGTGGATGAAACCAATGGCGCGCTGACAATTGTGCCAGGTTCCCACAAGGGCCCGATGTATTCGCTGTTTGATGGGGAGCGTTTCACCGGCGCGGTATCCGATGCGGATGAAAAGGCGCTGCTGGCGCAAAGCAACCCTTGCTATGGCCCGGCGGGTTCGGTTTGCCTGATGCATACCAAGCTTGCGCATGGCTCGGCGCCCAATGCCGGCACCAAGCCGCGTGGGCTTTATATTTGCGTCTATACCGCCGCTGATGCCGTGCCTTTGGCGCGCAACCCAATGCCAAGCACGCATGAGGGTGAGGTCATTCGCGGCAAGCCGGCCCGCTTTGCGCGAATTACGGAAACCCACGTGGAATTGCCGCAACAGCCCAAATCCGCGAGCTTCTTCACCGTGCAGGGCCAGGCTTCCGCGCAAGCGGCGGAGTGATCAGGGCTCGCCCATAAGATGCAGATCGAGGCTGCGCTCCGGCGCGCCTCGGCGATGCTCGAATAAGTATATCTCCTGAAATTGCCCAAGCATGGGGACTGCGTCCTGCACAGGAATGCTGACGCTGGTTTGCGTCAGCGCCGCGCGAATATGCGCGGGCATGTTATCCAGCGCCTCATCCTCATGCCGATAAAGCCCGCGCCCTTCTGGCACCAGGCGCAGGAAAAAGGCTTCCAAATCAGCCAGCACTTCCGGATCGGCATTGGCCTGCACCAGCAAGGATGCCGAGGTATGGCGGCACCAAAGCGTCAGTAAACCGCGTGAGATACCTTGGCGCGCAACCCAAGCCCGGACATCATCAGTGATCGGATACAAGCCTTGGCCGCTGGTGGCCTTCACCAAGCGGCCAAAGCGCTGCTCCATCTACTCCGCATTCTCCGGCTCACGCTCCGCATCCCGATCTTCTTCAGGCTTGGGCAGCGCGGGCGGGGTGGCTTCCTGGCAATCGAAGGTCAGCGCGCCGTCACGCAGCCCAACCTTCACCGATCCACCCTTGGCGAGTTTGCCAAACAGCAATTCCTCCGCCAGCGGCTTTTTCACATATTCCTGGATCACCCGCGCCAAAGGCCGCGCGCCGTACAGCGGATCATAGCCGCGTTCCGAGAGCCATTCCTTCGCCGCCGAGGAAAGTTCAATCGTCACATTCCTGTCAGCAAGCTGAGCTTCCAATTGCATGACGAATTTTTCGACGACCTGCGCCACAATCTCCGGCGACAGGCCAGCAAAGGGCACCACTGCATCCAGGCGGTTGCGGAATTCAGGGGTGAACATCCGCTTGATCGCTTCTTCATCCTCACCCACGCGGGCGGCGCGCTCAAAACCAATCGCGGGCTTGGCCATATCGGAAGCGCCCGCATTGGTGGTCATGATCAGGATCACATTGCGGAAATTCACATTCTTGCCGTTATGGTCCGTGAGTTTCCCGTGATCCATCACCTGCAACAGGATGTTGAATAAATCCTGATGCGCCTTTTCGATTTCATCGAGCAGCAGGACCGCATGCGGGTGCTGATCAATCGCATCAGTCAAAAGCCCGCCCTGATCAAAGCCGACATAGCCAGGCGGCGCACCAATCAGGCGCGACACACTATGGCGTTCCATATATTCGGACATGTCGAAGCGGATCAGTTCAATGCCAAGCGTCTTCGCCAATTGCTTGGCGACTTCCGTTTTACCAACGCCCGTGGGGCCTGAGAACAAGTAATTCCCGATCGGCTTTTCCGGATCGCGCAGCCCGGCGCGGGAAAGCTTGATGGCGCTGGCAAGGGTTTCAATCGCCTTTTCCTGGCCAAACACCATCGCCTTCAAATCGCGCTCCAGATTCTTAAGCGTCTCCCGATCATCGGTGGAAACCGATTTTGGCGGAATGCGCGCGATCTTGGCGACGATGTCTTCCACATCCTTCAGCGTCACGGTCTTGCGGCGTTTGTTTTCGGGCAGCAGCATGCGCGATGCGCCGGCCTCATCAATCACGTCAATTGCCTTGTCGGGCAGCTTGCGGTCATGGATGTATTTCGCGGAAAGCTCCACCGCGGCGCGGATCGCTTCCGGCGTATAGCGCACCTTATGATGCTTTTCGTAATTGGTCTTGAGCCCTTGCAGGATCTTTACCGTATCTTCAAGCGATGGCTCATTCACATCAATCTTCTGAAAGCGCCGCACCAAGGCGCGGTCCTTCTCAAAATGCGTGCGGAATTCCTTATAGGTGGTGGAACCGATGCAGCGGATGGTGCCCTGCGACAAGGCGGGTTTCAGAAGGTTGGACGCATCCATCGCCCCGCCCGAAGTAGCACCTGCGCCGATCACGGTATGGATTTCATCAATGAACAGCACAGAACCGGGCTGCGCTTCCAATTCGGTCACCACGGCCTTCAGGCGTTCTTCGAAATCGCCGCGATAGCGTGTGCCGGCCAAAAGGCTGCCCATATCCAGCGAATAGATGGTGGATTTCGCCAGCACTTCCGGCACATCACCTTCCACAATGCGCTTGGCCAGCCCTTCCGCAATCGCGGTTTTGCCCACGCCAGGATCGCCCACGTAAAGCGGATTGTTCTTGGTGCGGCGGCAAAGGATTTGGATGGTGCGTTCGATTTCCTGATCACGGCCAATCAGCGGGTCAATCTTGCCCTGTTCGGCCTTCTTGTTCAGGTTCACGCAGTAATTCGCAAGCGCATCCTGGCCACGCGGCGCGCCGCGGCCCTTTTCTTCGCGTTCCTGGCCCGGCTCCTCATTGCCTGGACCATCGCCCTTCGCCGCGCGGGGCTGAGAGCGCCCGGGCGCCTTGGCAATGCCATGGCTGATGAAATTCACCGCATCCAGCCGCGTCATGTCCTGCAGTTGCAGGAAATAGACGGCATGGGATTCGCGTTCGGAGAATAGCGCCACCAGCACATTGGCGCCGGTCACTTCGTCGCGGCCAGAGGATTGCACATGAATGGCGGCGCGTTGCACCACGCGCTGAAAGCCTGCAGTGGGCTTGGGGTCGCCGCCGCGTTCCGTCACCAGGCCGGCCAAATCCTTGTCCAGAAATTCGGTCAGGTCGCGCTTGAGTTTATCAACATCCACACCGCAGGCGCGCAGCACGCCCATGGCATCGGCGTCATCGCCCAAGGAAAGCAGCAAATGTTCAAGGGTGGCGTATTCATGCCGGCGTTCGCCAGCCAGGCCCAGGGCGCGATGCAGCGTCTGTTCTAAATTACGGGACAACATGATCAACGACGCTCCATCTTAGCCTGAAGCCCCGACATTGCAGGGCCAAAGGCCGATTGTGACTTCCAATGTAGGCGCCCTCCTGGGATTCTTCGACCCCCTGCTTTAGTCCTTTTCGATGGTGCATTGTAGCGGATGCTGGTTCTGGCGCGCCAGATCCATCACCTGCGTTACCTTGGTTTCCGCGATTTCATAAGTGAAAACACCGCAGACCCCGACACCACGGCGATGCACATGCAGCATGATGCGCGTCGCTTCCTCTCGATTCTTCTGGAAAAACCTCTCCAAGACGTGAACGACGAATTCCATCGGCGTGTAATCGTCGTTCAGCATCAATACCTTGTACATGGCTGGCTTCTTGGTGCGCGGGCG
>CAIYMY010000181.1 GCA_903927465.1 uncultured Rhodospirillales bacterium
CTCAATACCAGCCGGTCCAAAACTCCCATAGGTGCCCCCAAAAAAGCACCTTGAATCACATATCAGAAAATTGCGGAAGACCTAGAGTCCACGCGACCTAGAGCGGGTTGCGTGAACCCATGTGAACGCAACATGCTCTAGGGTGGGCGCGATCTGCCCGCCTACCCTTTATCCCCCATCACTTTGCAGGCCCCGCTAACATCCTAAACCTCGATGGTGGGTTCGAGCAGCGACAGTTTTCGTGGTGCCTTTTTGTTGTTGGAGTATGTCCGAGACAGGTGGAATCAGAGAGCGTCTCGGGCCATTCATAAACGCAATGAATTCTACTTTCGCGTGGGCCAAGCAAGCACCAGCCCGCCCGCCGCAATCAACAGACACCCTGCCAGCGCCCAAAGCCCCGGCCAGCGATCAAACATCGCCGCATCCAAGGCAAGCGCGAAGGCAATGCGCGCATAATGCCAAGGCGCGAGGGCCGAAACCTCTGCCCGGCGCACCGCGCCGGCCAGAAAAAGCAAAGCTGCCGTCTGCAGTAAAGTGTAGATCACAACCAGGCCCCAGGTGAGCAGATCCGGGCTGCGCCACAGCACCAGCATGGCCGGTGCAAGCATCAAAACGCCCATCAGCGCGCCTTGGGTGGTGATGTCTTCCGCGCTCGCCACATCGCGAATGCGCCGCGCCATGACCTGATAGGTGGCGTAGGATAGCGCGGAGGCGACGGGGATGGCGGCATACCAGGTGAAAAGCTCTCCGCCCGGGCGCACCACCACCAGCATGCCAGCGAAGCCGAGCAGCACGGCAATCCAGCGCCGCGCAGAGACTTTTTCCTTCAGCCAAAGCGCACCAAGCGCGGCGAGGATGACGGGCGCGGTGAAGCCAAGTGCGGCGGCTTCCGTGATCGGCACCAGCCAATAGCCTATCACGCCAAGCGTTGTTGAGAAGATCAGCATCACGCCCGTCATGCGCTGCGCCCAGGGGCGCGCAGGCAAAGCGATACGTTTGATGGTTGCAAAGGGTGCGGGCTTCACCATGGTCAGCGCCATCACGGAAGCCAGCACCAGCGCTGAACGCAGGAAGGTGATTTCAAACGGGTGCAGGCTTTCTGCCAAAACCTTCGCCAAAGCGTAGCCAAGGGCATAGAGCGCCGTGCTCGCCAAAGTGAATAATACCGCGATGGCGTAGGGCGACATTGCTTATCGTTCGTCTGGGTAGTCGCGGCCGGGGCGGGCTTTATAGGTCGGCATGGACCAGCCGCGCAGGATGGCGGCGCCGCGCAGTGCGAAGCCGGCGAAGGCACCGATTGGGAGTGCGATGTCGCGCGGCACATTGGCATGGATCAGGGCGACGAAGATGGCCGCGCCAAAAGCCGCCGCGGTGGCGTAGATTTCGCGCCGCAGGATCAGCGGCAATTCGGCGCAGATGATATCGCGCAGAATGCCGCCAAAGGTTGCCGTGATGGTACCCATGAGTATCGCGACCCAAGGTGGCCCGCCCCAGAGAAGCGCTGCTTCCGTGCCAAGCACGGCGAATAGGCCAAGCCCGACCGCATCAGCCCAAAGCAATGCCTCGAAGCGGCGTTCCACAAGATGCGCCGTGAAGAAGACCAGCAAGGCAACACCTGATGCCAGCAGCACCATGCCCGGCGCTTTGAGCCAAAAGACGGGTGCGCCCAGGATGAGGTCTCGCACAGTGCCGCCGCCAAAGGCGGTGACGCAGGCAATCAGGATGAACCCCACCGGATCAAGTTGTTTGCGCGAAGCGCTCAGCGCCCCCGAAGCCGCGACGACCGCGACCGCTATCCAGGCGGATAAGGCCACCCCTTCATCAAAGGTGCTCATGCTAAGTTTAGGGTTCCAAGGGCCTCGCGGCCCTTGGCGGGTGGGTTTGGGAGGGCAGAGCCCTCCCGTTTTTTATGTTTTTCATTCAGCCGCAACGGCGCGTGCTTTCGTCGCTTTGCTGCTGGCCCGGGCGCCGCCCGCGCAAAGCAGCGAAAGCCCCAGAAGCGCCGCCACCACTGGCAGCACCAGTACCGGGTAGCCCATATCAATCAGAAACCCGAGTGGCACGGGTGTAATGGCGCCGCCGAGTGGCAGGCCGGAGGAGACAAAGCCGAACACCTTGCCGATCTGCCCCGGTGGGCAGGCATCTTTCAGCATCACGTCGCGCGGGGTGCGCGATGCCCCCATGGCGAGGCCAGCAAGCAGCCCGACTCCGGGAAGCGCTATTTCCGGCAGCGCCACCAGCCCCAGCACCAGGAACATCGCCATGGCGAAAAGGGTCAGGATGGTCATGAAGCCCATAATCCCGCCGCCTTTTGCGCGGTCCACGAACCAACCGCCGATCAGGGTACCGCCCGTCGCACCCGCCATATAGCCCGTCAGCACCATAGACGCGGTGGCGATGGGCGTCGCCCAAAGCTTGCCCAGCACGGTGATAACAAAGGCCTGAATGCCCGACCCTGCCGCGGCCGAGAGCAGAAAGAAGGTGAAGAACAGCAGCATGGGGCGGGAAAGCAGCAATTCGCGGCCGGATGGCCCGGCCTCATCGGCGGTTTTGGGCTTGGCCTGGTCCTTCAGGATACTGCTTTGCAGCAGGATCGCGCCGACCACCGGCACGCCGAGCAGGCCCACCAGCAAAAGCGCTTCCCGCCAGCCCATGACCGTCATCAGCAGGGCGATGATGGGCGGCGCCAGGGCGAAGCCCAGATTGCCGGTGAAGGTATGCATCGCAAAGGCACGGCCCATGCGGTCCTGCCGGATACTGCCGGCGAGTATCGCGTAATCCGCCGGGTGGATCACGCTATTGCCAACGCCCGAGAGGATCGCGAGCAACCAAAGCGCCCAAACCCCCGGTGCGAAAGCCATGCCGGAGATGGCGAGTGCCATGATCAGCGTGCCACCCACCAGGAAGGGCCTGGCGCCGTAGCGGTCTACCGCGAAGCCCACCGGGGTTTGCAGAAGCGCGGTGGTGCCGCTCATCAGAGCGAGGGTCAGGCCCAATTCGGCATAGGAAACGCCGAATTCCTCCCGCCAGACCAAAAACAGCGGTGGCAGGCAGAGCATGTAGAAATGAGACAGGAAATGCCCGGTGCCGATCAGGGAGATGATTCTGGCATCTTGGCCGGCCCCTGGGGCTTCGGAAGTTGGTGTGCTCATGAGCCCTGGGGCCCTTGTCAGATTAGGCTTTGAAACTGCGCCTGCATGACTAATTCGTCAATCTTTTGCGGCCAATATGGGAAGTGTCTGCCTGATTTGACGCTACGGAACGCGACACTTAAAAAGGCAGAGAAGAAGTTCGCCGGCGCGGTCTCCGCGCGGAGTCGAATCGTTGGAGTTGGGTTGATGGCAAGGATAAAAGATGCTCGGGAAGCGGCCATGGTTGGC
>CAIYMY010000182.1 GCA_903927465.1 uncultured Rhodospirillales bacterium
GATCCGCGCCGTGCCCACCATCGAAGATCGCGATTGGCGCTGGCATATCGGGCTTGATACGGAAGCCACATCCATCACCAATGATCTCTGGCAGGGCAAGAAAGTGGCGCAGGCGCGGCTGGCGCGCATCCTGTGGCTGGGCGTGCTGGAATTTGCCAATCCCGCGCGCATGCTGCCGCGCGTGGCGGGCAAGCCCATCTATCTGGCGCTCGCCATGGATGCAGCGAATAGGGTCCGCATGAAGCCGCAAAACCTGGTGGCCGGCCTGCCGCTGCTGACCGCGGAGAAGGGCGCATGAGCCTGATCATCCCCGGCACCGTCTCCATCCCCGTGGGCGTCGTGGTGGAACGCCGCCCCGGTGTCACGCAATGGGCGGATTACGCCTGGCGCGTCGTGGAGGTTTTGGGAGACGCGCCGATACTGCCGGCCTGGACGCTGATGCGCGAAGAAGCCGGGCGAAGCCTGTTCTTCGCCGGCAATGCCGAAGTGGCTTTGCACCCGACCGATACCGACAATTACAAACACAATCTGGAAAGCAGCAGCCCCAGCATCTGGGTGGTCCTTCGCCCGGTGGAAGCGGCGCCTGGCTTCGCCTTGCAACGCGTGACGGTGGATGCGGGTGAGGCGCATCTTTATGCCGATTCGGGTTCAGACCTGATGGAAGCCGTGCCGCTACCCCCGGGCATTCGCGCCGCGCTGGAAGCCTTTGTGGAGGAGCACCACCGCGACCGCGGCTTTCACAAACGCAAGCGCGACAAGGCCGAGCTTGAAGGGCTTGGCCGGCGCAGCCGGGTGGATGGGCCATGAGCGAAGAAGGGGAGGGGTTTCTCTCACGCTGGTCGCGCCGCAAGCGCGCCGTGGTGGAAGGCCGCGCGCCGGAAGAAGCCCCGCCGCCCGCCCCGCTTGAAGCGAAGCCCGAGGCGTTGCCCACTGAGCCCGAGGATGAATTCGACCTGGCGAGCCTGCCGCCGATTGAAAGCCTGACCATCGAGAGCGATTTCAAGGCCTTCCTGCACCGCAAGGTGCCGCTGGAACTCCGCAGCGCTGCCTTGCGCCGCGCCTGGAGCCTTGACCCCGCCATTCGGGATTTCATCGGCCCCGCGGATTACGCCTGGGATTTCAACGCGCCGGATGGCGTGCCGGGCTTCGCGCTGGAATTGGGGGGTGATGCGATGAATCTCCTGTCCCATGCTTTGGGCCTGGATGCGCCGGTGCCCAAGCCGGAAGCAGAGCCGCAGGACGAAGCCCCCGCCATGGCCGAGGCCCCGGCCCTGGAAGCGCCGCCCGCGGCGTCAAGCTTCAGCATTGCCGAGGCGGCGCCAGAGGCCGAAGCGTCCCCCGAAGCCCCGATGGAGCGCCTCCGTCGCCATGGCAGCGCCCTGCCAGTGTAGATTTTTTGAGACGCCCTTCATTACAATATTGCGCCTGCCGCCCTAAATCGAGTAAGAGAGTGCAAATACTGTTTGGATTCATGTCTTTGTTTTTCTGACATAATGTTGAACAGCTATTGATTTGGCATTCCAGTCGGCAGGGGCCAGGTCCGAAAGAGATTATTTTTGAGACACGAGGAAGCGGCGGCCAGAATGCGCCCCATGATGCAGAAAGATATGGCACCGGATGCCATGGCGACCGAAAGAGCGCGGCTTTTCGCGCTACTTGGCCGTTTGCTCGTGGCAGCCCCTGATTCCCATCTGCTGGCCGCCCTCGCCGCCCTGCCGGGTGATGCCTCGCCGCTTGGCAAATGTTATCGCGCCCTGGCTGAGGCCGCCGCCGCGACGGATACGCAGCGCGTTCAGCGTGAATTCCACGATCTTTTCATTGGCCTTGGGCGCGGCGAATTGCTGCCCTTCGCTTCCTATTACATCACGGGCTTCCTGCATGAACGCCCGCTGGCTGATTTGCGTGGGGACCTTGCGCGGCTTGGCATTGAACGCGCCGATGGCGTGGCCGAGCCCGAGGATCACATCGCATCCGAATGCGAAAGCTTTGCCGGGCTGCTGTCTGGCGTGTTTCCGGGCGGTGACGCGGCGGCTGAGGCGTTTTTCGCCCGCCATCTGCGCCCCTGGGCCGGGCGCTTCTTTGCTGATCTGGAAGCGGCGGAAGCCGCGGGGTTTTACCGCGCCGTCGGCGCGCTGGGCCGCATGGCCATTGAAGTTGAATTGGCGGCGCAGGAACTGCCCGTCTGATATTTAGTTCTGGGAGGGTTGAATATGAGTGAGAATGAAAAACAAGTCGCGCAACGCCGCGGCTTTCTGAAGACCCTGGGGCTTGCTGGCGGTGCGGCGGTGGCTGCAACGGCGGCGGAAGCCTCAACCCCGCTACGCGCCGATGCCGTGCCGGCCGGCACCGCGCGTAAGGAAGGCCAGGCGGATCGGCTTAAGGCGCGCTACCAGCCCAATAGCCCGCATGTGCAGGCTTTCTACCGCACCAACGGCTCCAGCGATACATAAGAAGGGAAGCACCCATGCTGATCAAACGCATAGATGGCAAGGCCGCCAAGCAGCGCCTGGCTTCCGCTTATCAGGGGCTTTCCGCCGGCGGGCTCGATCGTCGCGCCTTTTTGCGTCAGGCCGGGCTTGGCGGGGCGGGGCTGGCGGCCCTTGGCGCCATTCCGCTTTCCACCATGCGCCCTGCCGAGGCCGGGCCGATGGATCACACCAAGCCTGTCCAGCGCGTGAAGAATATCTGCACCCATTGTTCGGTTGGCTGCACCGTGATTGCGGAAGTGCAGAATGGCGTTTGGGTTGGCCAGGAACCGGCCTGGGAATCGCCCATCAATCGCGGCACGCATTGCGCCAAGGGCGCTTCAGTGCGCGAATTGGTGCATGGTGATCGGCGCATTAAATACCCGATGAAGCTGGTGAATGGCCAATGGCAGCGCATGTCCTGGGACAATGCCATCACCGAAATCGCCGACAAGCTGATGGACTCCCGGCAGAAAAGCGGGCCCGACTCCACCTTCTTGCTGGGCAGCGCCAAATTTTCCAATGAAGGGGCCTATCTGTTCCGCAAATTTGCGGCCTTCTGGGGCACCAATAACGTGGATCACCAGGCGCGTATCTGCCATTCGACCACGGTTGCGGGTGTGGCCAATACCTGGGGTTATGGCGCGCAGACCAATTCCTATAACGACATCCGCAATTCGAAAACCATGATCATCATGGGCGGTAATCCGGCGGAAGCGCATCCTGTCAGCCTGCAGCATGTGCTGGCGGGCAAGGAACGGAACCGCGCCAATCTGATTGTGATTGACCCGCGCTTCACCCGCACCGCCGCGCATGCGAATGAATATGTGCGCATTCGCCCGGGCACGGATATCCCCATCATTTGGGGCATGCTGCACCACATCTTCGCCAATGGCTGGGAAGACAAGGAATTCATCCGCCAGCGCGTCTATGGCATGGAAGAAATCCGCGCCGAATGCGCCAAGTGGAACCCCGCCGAGGTTGAGCGTGTGACCGGCGTGCCGGGCGCGCAGCTCAAGAAGGTCGCGGAAATGTTTGCGACGCAAAAGCCCGCGACGCTGATCTGGTGCATGGGCGCCACGCAGAAAACCGTGGGCACCGCCAATGTGCGGGCCTTCTCCATTCTGCTGCTCGCCACCGGCAATGTCGGTTCCGATGGTACGGGTGCGAATATCTTCCGCGGCCATTGCAATGTGCAGGGGGCGACGGATTTCGGGCTCGATGTCACGACGCTGCCGGCTTATTACGGGCTGGACGAAAACGCTTGGCGGCATTGGTCGCGCGTTTGGAACGTGCCTTATGAATCCATGGTGGCGCGGTTTGACAGCCCCGCCATGATGGGCACGCCTGGCATCCCGACCACGCGGTATTTCGATGCGGTGACCCTGCCCAGGGATCAAGTGCAGCAGCGTGACAACTTCAAGGCGATGGTAGTGTTCGGCCATGGCGGCAATACCGTCACGCGCATGCCGGAGGCTGTGAAAGGGCTGGAAGCGCTCGATCTGCTGGTGGTGGCCGATCCGCACCCGACAACCTTCGCCGTCCTCGCGAACCGCAAGGAAAACACCTATCTGCTGCCGATCTGCACGCAGTTTGAATGCGCGGGCAGCCGCACGGCTTCCAACCGTTCCGTCCAATGGGGCGATCAGGTGGTGAAGCCGATTTTCGAGAGCAAGAACGATTATGAGGTGATGTATCGCCTCGCCGGCGCCTTGGACCGGGCGGCTGAGAAGCGCAATATGCCAATCCGCTTCCAGGCCGATATCTTCAAATCCATTGAAGTGCGCGGTCAGGAACCCGTGGCCGAGAGCATCCTGCGGGAGATCAATCGCGGGGCGATCAGCACGGGCTATACGGGCCAATCGCCGGAACGCTTGAAGGCGCATATGGCGCATCAGGACAAGTTCGATCTGGTGACCTTGCGCGCCAAGGCGGATGCGCCGGCCGAAATCAAGGGCGATTTCTACGGCCTGCCTTGGCCCTGCTGGGGCACGCCGGAAATGCGCCATCCGGGCACGCATATCCTCTACAACACCAATCTCCATGTGAAGGAAGGCGGCGGCACCTTCCGCGCGCGCTTTGGCGTGGAACGCAATGGCGTGACGCTGCTGGCAGAAGGTTCTTATTCCAAGGGCTCGGAAATCACCGATGGCTATCCGGAATTCACCACCGCGGTGATGCAGCGCCTTGGCTGGGATGCGGAGTATACGGACGCCGAGCGCGCATCACTCGCGCGTCAGGGTGGCACCGCTTCCTGGGCGACTGATCTTTCCATGGGGATCATTCGCATCACCATGAATCACGGCGTGATGGCTTACGGCAATGCCAAGGCGCGCGCCGTGGCTTGGAACCTGCCTGATCCTGTGCCGGTGCATCGTGAGCCCATCTACACGCCGCGCACTGATCTGATTGCGCAATATCCGACGCTGCCAGATCGGCGCGGCTTCCGCCTGCCGCATCTGGGGCAGACGGTGCAGAACCGTTCGCATCAGGTGGCGCCGAATTTCCCGATCATCCTGTCTTCCGGGCGCCTGGTTGAATATGAAGGCGGCGGCGAAGAAACGCGGTCCAATAAATGGCTTGCGGAATTGCAGCAGGATATGTTCGTGGAAATCAGCCCGCAGGATGCCGCCGCGCGCAATATCCGCGATGGTGCCTGGGTGTTGGTGACGGGCCCTGAAATGCCCGCCGGCAAAGCAAGCCGCATGAAGGCTATGGTGACGGAACGCGTCGGGCCCGGCGTGGCTTGGATGCCCTTCCACTTCGCTGGCTGGTTCATGCAGGAAGATCAACGCGGCAAGTATCCGTCTGGCACGGACCCGATTGTGCTTGGCGAAAGCGTCAATGCAATAACTACCTATGGCTATGACCCGGTTACCTTCATGCAGGAAACCAAGGTCACGCTTTGTCAGATCCGCGCGGCATAAGGGAGGACCAGAAACATGGCCCGCATGAAATTCCTGTTGGACGCGGAACGCTGCATCGAATGCAATGCCTGCGTCACGGCGTGCAAAAACGAACATGAAGTGCCCTGGGGCATCAATCGCCGGCGCGTTGTCACCATCAATGATGGCAAGCCGGGGGAGCGTTCCATCTCCATGGCCTGCATGCATTGCACGGATGCGCCCTGCGCCGCCGTCTGCCCGGTTTCCTGCTTCTACACCACGGCCGATGCCGTGGTCCTGCATGACAAGGACCTTTGCATCGGCTGCGGTTATTGCTTCTACGCTTGCCCCTTCGGCGCGCCACAATATCCGCGCCTCGGCAATTTCGGCTCTCGCGGGAAGATGGATAAGTGCACCTTCTGCGCTGGCGGCCCACAGGCGGATAATACTCAGGCGGAATATATCCAATACGGGTCGAACCGTTTGGCGGAGGGCAAGCTGCCGCTTTGCGCTGAAATGTGTTCCACCAAGGCGCTGCTGGCGGGTGATGGGGAGATCATTGCCTCCATCTACCGCGAACGCGTACAACGCCGCGGCTATGGCACGGGCGCCTGGGGTTGGCGCACCGCCTATCGCGAAACAGTTGCGATCTGAAGGGCGGACGCATCATGAAACTCCGCATCCTTGGCCTGCTCGCCGCGCTGTTGATCGGCGCGGCGGCACCCGCAATCGCGCAAACCGCACCGCGCGCCCCTTCCATGGCGGAAGAAATGGAAGTGCAGGCGCTGCTGCGCGGCACCCATATTCAGGGCCGCATTTCCATCCCTGATGAAAAGGCCGCGACCCTCATTCAGCCCGAAGGGCGCGAATGGCGCGCATTCCACAATGTCACGCTCGCCTGGGTGGGCGGCATTGCGGTGCTTGGCATGCTGGCGATCCTGACGGTGTTCCGCCTATCCAAGGGGCGCATCCCGATCGAGGGTGGGCGTTCAGGGCGCACCCTTCTGCGCTTCAATGTACTGGAACGCGGCAATCACTGGATGGTGGCTTCCTGCTTCATCATCCTGGGGCTGTCTGGGCTGAACCTGACCTTTGGGCGGCATATCCTGCTGCCGATTGTGGGGCCTGAGGCTTTCACCGCCATCAGCCAATGGGGCAAATACGCGCATAATTTCCTGGCCTTCCCCTTCACGCTTGGCCTGGTGGTCATGCTGCTGATCTGGGTGAAGGACAACATCCCGAATGCGCGCGACATTGCCTGGTTCAAGGCGGGCGGCGGGCTGATTGGAAATGAGCACCCGCAAGCTGGCCGCTTCAATGGCGGGCAGAAGATGGTCTTCTGGATCACGGTGCTGGGTGGCGCGGTGGTCGCGGTTTCCGGCTATCTGCTGGTCTTCCCCTTCTTCTTCACCGGCATGGAAGGGATGCAGCTTAGCCACATCATCCATAGCCTGCTTTCCGTGCTGATGATTGCGGCGATGCTGGCCCATATCTATATCGGATCTGTCGGTATGGATGGCGCCTTTGATGCCATGGGCACGGGCCAGGTGGATCTGAATTGGGCCAAGCAGCATCACGGGCTTTGGGCGCAGGAAGAATTGGCCAAGGGCCGCACGGCGGTTCAACCGCCCGGTGCCAAGGCTTCCGGCGCGGACTGACTTAACCCATGCGCGTGATCGGCCTCGCCGGCTGGAGCGGGGCCGGCAAAACCACCTTGATGGTGAAACTGATCCCCTGCCTGATCGGGCGGGGGATTGGTGTTTCTACGCTGAAGCATGCGCATCATCGCTTTGATGTGGATGTGCCGGGGAAGGATTCCTGGCAGCACCGCCAGGCGGGCGCGCAGCAGGTGATGGTGGCGTCCGGTGCGCGTTGGGCGCTGATGACAGAATTGCGCAGCGCCGCTGAACCGCGCCTGCCGGAATTGCTGGCGCGCATGGACCTGGTTGATCTGGTGATTGTGGAAGGCTTTAAGCGCGACGCGCATCCCAAGCTGGAGGTGCATCGCGCCGCCAATGGTAAGCCCTGGATGCACCCGGACATGCCCGGCATTGTCGCGGTGGCGTCCGATACGCTGCCCCCTTATGATCTGCCCCGCGAAGGGCTGGATGAGGTGGAAGCCATTGCCGATCTGGTTTTGGCCCATGCGCGAGAGATCAAGGATATTCCCTGGACGGAGGGGTAATGGCGCAGCTTTCGGATGATTGCTTCGCCTTTGGCGGCGCGCTGATGGCGGTGGAAGAAGCCCAGGCCCTGATCCTGGCACGCATCCCGCCCGCCACCGGCGCTGAGATGGTGGCCCTTGCCGCCGCGCGCGGGCGCGTGCTGGCCGCTCCCCTGATGGCGCCCCTGCCTCTGCCGCCCTTTTTCAACGCCGCCGTGGATGGCTGGGCCTTTCGCCATGCGGATCTGACCCCTGGTGCTGAGACCGCGCTGACCGAGGTTGGCCGCATCGCCGCTGGGCAGGCCGCGCCGCGCGCCTTGGCCGCCGGTGAAGCCATGCGCGTTTTCACCGGTGCCCCCATGCCCCCCGGCGCCGATACCGCCGTGATGCAGGAAGATGTCCGCCGCGACGGTGCCGTGATTTTCATTCCCCCCGGCCTTAAGCCGGGCGCCAATGCACGCCCGGCAGGTGAGGATATCGCCGCCGGTGTGCTGGCGCTGCCTGAGGGCAAAAGGCTCGGCCCCGCTGAGATTGGGCTGGCCGCCGCTTTGGGGCAGGCGCGGCTTACGGTGCGCCCGCGCTTGAAGGTCGGCGTGTTTTCCACCGGCGATGAATTGGCAAGCCCCGGCAGCGCGCTTGGCCCCGCGCAAAGCTATGACAGTAACCGCTTCACCCTGCTGGC
>CAIYMY010000183.1 GCA_903927465.1 uncultured Rhodospirillales bacterium
CGGATGAGGCGGCCCTCTGGAGGCCCGTGATCCGTGCCACCAACATCGAGATCGATTAGACGCGCGTGTTCAGGCTGACGGACAAGGTGGTGTTCCTGACCGGCTGCGGCTCGGTGGGTCCTGGCTGGGGCAATGGCAAGTAGATCGCGGTGCTCTTCGCCCGGCAGCGTGCGCGCATCTTCGGCGTGGACATCAATGAGGCGGCGGCGCGGGAGACTCAGGCAATCATCACGGGCGAGGGCGGCACCTGCGAGGTTGCGACCGGTGATGTTACGGATTCGGCGCATGTGGCTCGGCTGGTCGAGGCTTGCATGGCGCGCTTCAGCCGCATCGACGTGCTGGTAAACAATGTCGGCAAGTCTGAACCCGCTATCCCCGGTGAGATGGACGAGGCGCTGTGGGACAGCCAGCTCGCCGTCAATCTCAAAAGCGCTTTCCTCTGCTGCCAAGCGGTGCTGCCGATCATGCAGAAGGTAACCATCCGGTGAGCCCCACCTTCCTTTTCAGGTGAAGCCTCTGTCATCTGTTCTTATGGACGATCTTAAGGTCGCTCATAAGTACGGGGGGTGATGATGGGGCTTGAGATAATTTCTGGTGTTGAGCGGCGCCGCCGTTGGTCTGCTGCTGATAAGCTTCGGATTGTGGCTGAGGCTGATGAGCCTGGCGCCAAGGTTGCGGAGGTTGCCCGTCGGCATGAGATCAGCCGGAGCATTCTCTGGGCGTGGCGCAAGCAAGCGCGCGCTGGTAGGCTAACAATGTCTGACCTGCCCGCTTTTCTGCCAGTAGTCGTTGACGCGGTAAGCGCTATGGATGCGCCGATTGCGGCGGCCAATGCGCCATCGGCGGCGCCCTTGCAAGCCGATGCTCCGCTGCCGCTTGATCAGCGGATGATTACCATCACGCTTGCGAATGGCACGCGGCTGGAAATCAGCGCGGCACTCAGCCTGCCTGCGCTATCCTGCATCATCGGGGCGCTGCGCTGATGCTGACAGTTCCGCCTGGCATGCGTGTTTGGCTGGCGTCGGGTCATACGGATATGCGGCGCGGCATGAATGGCCTTGCGGCCCAGGTACAACAATCACTGGGCCGCGATCCGCATGCGGGGGATCTATTTGTCTTTCGTGGCCGCCGCGGTGATCTGATCAAGATCCTCTGGCATGATGGGCTTGGCATGTCGCTTTACGCCAAACGGTTGGAGCGTGGTCGTTTTGTATGGCCCTCGGTGATGGCGGGATCGGTCTCGATATTGGGCTCGCAGCATGGCTACATGCTTGAAGGTATAGACTGGAGAAATCCGCAGCACACCTGGCGCCCTGCAAGCGCGGGATGAATAAATTTATATGCTGGTGCCGCACATTTCCTCTTTGCAGATCGCGCGTGATGTGATTCGATTCTGGGCGTGACATCGCTCGCGCCACATATCCCTGAAGATATTGAAACGCTACGCGCAGCCTATATCGCAAGCCAGGAAGCCCTCATCTCCGAACGCGCAGGGCGCGCTGCCGAACAGGCAGCATTGGCGAGCGCCGAGAACACCATCGCTCATCTCAAGAAACTCATCGCGCGCCTGCAACACGACCGCTACGGCGCAAGTTCCGAACGCAGCCGCAAGCTGGTTGACCAATTGGAATTGCAGCTCGCCGAACTCACCACCGCGCAATCCGAAGCCAAGACGAAAGCGGAAATTAATCGCCTAGCCAGCACACAGCCACCCCAAAACAGCAAACAGGACAAGGCGCCAAACCACCCCAAGCGCACCCCACTGCCCGATCATTTGCCGCGCGAGAGAATCGTCCTGCCATCACCAAGCGCCTGCCCCTGCTGCAGCGGCACGCTCGTGAAACTCGGCGAGGATGTGACCGAAACGCTGGAAGTCATCCCTCGGCAATGGAAAGTCATCCAGACGGTGCGGGAGAAATTCGCCTGCCGCAGTTGTGAGGCCATCACTCAGCCGCCCGCGCCCTTTCACCCGATCATGCGCGGCAGGGCGGGGCCGCATCTCCTCGCCACCATTCTGGAGGCGAAATTCGGCCAGCACCTGCCGCTCAATCGGCTCAGCGAAACCTTCGCGCGAGAGGGCATCTATCTCAGCACCTCGACGATCGGGGATTGGGTCGGCGCCAGCACCGCAACCATCACGCCGCTGATGATCCTGATCGATGCGCATGCGTTGGCAGCCGAGCGGCTGCATGGTGATGACACCACCGTGCCGGTATTGGCAGCGGGCCGCACCGATGTGGGGCGGTTTTGGACCTATGTGCGCGATGATGCGCCCTTTGGTGGCACGGACCCGCCCGCGGCGATGTTTCGCTATTCCCGAGACCGAAAAGCCATCCACCCCGAACGGCATTTGGCCAATTACACCGGCATTCTGCAGGCGGATGCTTATGCCGGGTTCAATGGGCTCTATGCGCCAGGGCGACAACCAGGGCCCATCCTGGAGGCCGCGTGCTGGGCGCATGGCAGGCGCAAATTGTTCAAGCTGGCCGAGGTGCATCACATGCCACTCGCCATTGAGGCCGTGCGCCAGATTGACGCGATATTCGCGGCCGAACGCGCGATCAATGGACAGCCTGCGGCTGAGCGACTTGCAGTGCGTCAGCGCGACATCGCGCCATTGGTGGCCGCGCTTGAGGCATGGATGCGTGCCGAACGGGCAAAGCTGTCGCGCCACAATGACCTTGCCCAAGCCATGGATTACATGCTGAAGCGTTGGGGGGCTTTCACGCGGTTCCTGAGTGATGGGCGCATCTGCCTGACGAATAACGCTGCCGAGCGCATGCTGCGCGGCGCCGCACTTGGCCGGAAGGCTTGGCTTTTCGCAGGCTCCGACCAGGGCGGAGAGCGCGCCGCCGCCATGTACAGCCTCATCCAGACTGCCAAGCTAAACGGCGTTGATCCGCGCGCCTGGCTGGCCGACGTCCTGGCCCGTATCGCCGATATGCCACAGCAGAGACTTCATGAATTGCTGCCTTGGAATTGGAAAAAGCAGCAAAACATGGCGCCCAGCACGGCGTGAAGATCAAAAAGCCGTGGGACTCGGCGGATGGTTACTCACCCCCTTCTCACCCCCCAATAACAAACCCCAAACGCCGCCAAGCCCCCCAGCACCGAAGCCGCCACGTAAACCACCGCCAGCCACGGCGCCCTTTCCCACAGCACGCCGGTTTCCAGTGAAAAGGCAGAAAAGGTGGTAAAACCGCCAAGCAGCCCCGTCACCAGCAATAGCCGCGCCTCACCGGAAATACCCAGCGCGCCAAACACGCCAATCAAGGCGGAACCGATGATATTCACCGCCAGCGTCCCCCAGGGAAAGCTCGCGCCAAACAGCACCAGGCCGGCATGGGAAACCACGTAGCGCAGCACGGAACCTGTGGCGCCACCAAAGGCCACCAGCAGCAAGGACAGGGGCGAAAATGCTGTAACCATCAGCGTTTCCTTTTGCGGCGAAGCTCCGCGAAGCGCGCCAAGCGCTCGGCTATCGCGGCCTCAGCCCCGCGATCGGTCGGGCGATAGAAAACGCGCCGCCCCATTTCCTCGGGGAAGTAATCCTGGCCGGAAAAGCCGCCCTCAGCCTCATGGTCATAGGCATAGCCGGCGCCATAGCCAATTTCCTGCATCAGTTTCGTCGGCGCATTCAATATGTGCTTGGGCGGCATCAGGCTGCCGGTTTCCCGCGCGGCGCGCATCGCATCATTAAACGCCTGATACACCGCGTTGGATTTCGGCGCGGTCGCCAAATGCACCACAAGCTGCGCCAGCGCCAATTCGCCTTCGGGTGATCCCATACGCTCAAATGTTTCCCAGGCGGCGATGGCAAGCGGCAGCGC
>CAIYMY010000184.1 GCA_903927465.1 uncultured Rhodospirillales bacterium
CGCCGGTACGCTTTCGGGCGGAGAGCAGCAAATGCTCGCCATCGGGCGTGGGCTGATGGCGGAACCGAATCTTTTGATTCTGGATGAACCATCGCTCGGCCTTTCGCCTTTACTGGTCGAGGAAATGTTCACGCTAATCCGACGCCTGCATGCGGATGGGCTCACCATCATGCTGGTAGAACAAAACGTGGCGCAAAGCTTGGAAGTTGCGGATCAGGCACATGTGCTGGAAAATGGCGTAATCAGCTTGAGCGGTGCGGCACGCGATATCGCCGCCGATCCGGAATTGCGCCGCAGCTATCTTGGATTGTGAGATGACCGAACCCGTATCTACGTGCCTTGATGCCGTGACCTTGGCAGTACTGAAGGGCCGGCTTGAGCAAATCGCCGATGAGATGGACGCAACGCTGTATCGCAGCGCCTTCAACCCCATCATTGCCGAAGCGCGCGATGCCTGCCACGGCGTTTATGATGCGGTTACCGGCGATACTTTGGTGCAAGGTACTAAGGGCCTGCCGATTTTCGTCGGCGCCATGTCCTTTGCCGTGCGGTCCGTCATTCGCAAAGTGGCGGCGGAAGGCGGGCTTCAGGAAGGCGATACCTTCCTGTTCAATGATCCTTATGATGGCGGCACGCATTTGAATGATTTCCGCCTGGTGCGCCCGATTTTCCGCGCCGGTAAGCTGTTTTGTTGGGTGGCGAGTGTTGGCCATTGGCTGGATATCGGCGGCAATGTGCCCGGCAATTACAATCCACGCGCGACAGACAGCCATCAGGAAGGCGTGCGCTTCCCGCCCGTAAAACTGATCCGCGCCGGGCAGATGCAGCAGGATATCCTGGATATTCTGGCCGCCAATTCACGCGTGCCGCAATCCAATTGGGGCGATCTGAACGGGCAATTGAATGCGCTCGACCTCGGCGAAAAGCGGCTGATTGAATTGCTGGATGATTATGGCGATGCGCGCATTGCCGCCGCCTTCGCGCAATTGGCAGATCGCGCGGAAGCATTGATGCGCGCGGAAATCGCGGCCCTTCCTGATGGGCGCTATAGCTTTGATGATTTTCTGGATAATGACGGCGTGAAGGATGAGGCGCTACGTATTGCGCTTGACCTGACCATCGCGGGTGATCGGCTGACCTTGGATATGTCGCGATCCTCGCCGCCCTGTGCGGGCCCGCTCAATATCTCCATCGCGACAACGGTGGCGGCCTGTTATGTTGCGCTGAAGCACGCTTTCCCGGATGTGCCGGCCAATGCTGGCGTGTTGCGCCCGGTGGAAGTGATTGCGCCGCCCACCACCTTGCTGGGTGCGGAAGCGCCACGCCCGGTCGCGGGCTATACAGAAACCATCCTGCGCCTGATTGGCGTGATTTTTGGTGCGCTGGGCAAGGCGCGCCCCGCCACTGCAACGGCGGCACCTTTCGGCACCATCAATGCGTTGGCGCTATCCGGTCAGCGGGAAAATGGCACGCGCTGGGTGATGTTTTCTTTCTTCGGCGGCGGGCTTGGCGGCAACCCTGCCTCCGATGGGTTGCATCACGCGAATAACCCGATCTCAACCGCAACGATTCCGCCCGTTGAGATTTTGGAAGCCGCCTATCCGGTCATGTTCACGCAATGGGCTTTGCGCCCCGATAGTGGTGGTGCGGGCGAACATCGCGGTGGGGTTGGCGCGGTCTATGAGATTGAGGCGCTCGCCCCGGGGCGCACGGAAGTGGCCTTGCTCGGTGAACGCGGGCGTTTCGCGCCCTTTGGCGTGGCGGGCGGTGCTGCCGGCGCGCTCAATCGCTTCACCTGGGGCAGCGCGGGTGGGACACCGCCGATGGCGAGCAAGATTGTCGGTGTTTCCATCGGCCGGGGCGAACGCGTGCGCCTTGAAACGCCAGGCGGTGGCGGTTGGGGTGATCCCGCTGCGCGGCCCCTTCATGCCATCGCGCGCGATATCCGCCTTGGCTATGTCAGCGCCGAAGCCGCCGCGCGCGATTATGGAAGCCGCGCATCATGAACGGCGCGATTGTCGGCGTTGATGTCGGTGGCACCTTCACTGATTTGTTTCTGTTCGATCCAGCAACGGGCATTTTTCAGTCCGCAAAAGTGCCAAGCCAGCGCGGTGATGAGGCTTCCGGATTTCTCGCGGGCCTACGCGCGCTTGGCGGTGCTGGCGGCATGGCGGCGGTGGTGCATGGCACCACGGTTGGTACCAATGCGCTACTGGAACGAAAAGGTGCGAAGCTTGGCGTTATCACCACGGCTGGCTTTCGCGATGTGCTGGAAATGCGGCGCCGAGATCGTCGCCACACTTGGGGGCTGTGGGGTGATTTTCAGCCGATTGCTGACCGCGATTTGCGCCTGGAAGTACCGGAACGTTGCCTGGCTGATGGCAGCATCCACACGCCGGTTGATATCGCGGCGGTGGAAGCAGCCGCGCGGCAATTGCTGGTCGCAGGTGCGGAAGCCTGCGCCATTATTTTCATCAACGCCTATGCCAATCCTGCCAATGAACAGGTGGCGGCGGAAGCGGTACGGCGCATCTGGCCCAATCCGCATGTTTCGGTTTCCTCGGAAATTCTGCCAGAAATTCGCGAGTTTGAGCGTGCCTCTACCACGGCGCTCAACGCCTATTTGCAGCCGCTTGTCGCGGGTTATCTCGGCAAGTTGGAAGGCGCGCTCGCTGAAGAAGGCTTTGGTGGCCGGTTTCACATTGTGCAATCCAATGGCGGCATCATGTCCACCGCCACGGCGCGGCGCTTTCCCGCACGCACGGCGCTATCTGGCCCGGCAGCGGGGGTGATTGCGGCGGGCGCCATCGCCAAGGCTGCCGGCTTCAGCCATGTGATTACCTGCGATTTGGGCGGCACATCCTTTGATGTTTCGTTGATTGCCGATGGACAGTTGGCATTGGCGGCGCAGGCGACGATTGATTTTGGCATGGTTATCCGCTCCCCAATGATCGAGATCACCACGATTGGCGCGGGCGGTGGTTCCATCGCGGCGGTGGATCGGGGTGGCTTGCTGCAAGTGGGGCCGGAAAGCGCGGGCAGCCGGCCGGGGCCGGTTTGTTATGGGCAGGGCAATGATCGGCCCACGCTGACAGACGCAAATTTAGTGCTGGGGCGCATCAATGCCGCGCGACCGATTGGTGGTGCGCTGGAAAGCCTTGATGTCGCGGCGGCCAAGGCAGCGATTGAAGTGCATGTCGGCGCGGCCTTGGGGTTGGATGCCATGGCTGCGGCAGAGGCCATTTTGCGTGTCGCCAATGCGAAAATGGCTGGCGCCATCAGGCTTGTTTCCATCGAACGCGGGCTTGATCCCGCGCGTTTTGTGGCGCTGCCCTTCGGTGGTGGTGGTGCCTTGCATGTCGGTGCCTTGCTGACCGAGGTTGGTCTCAAGGCCGCTTTGGTGCCGCGTTTTCCGGGTGTTACCTCCGCGCTTGGCTGCATCATCGCCGATGTGCGGCATGATCAGGTGCGCACGCTGAACCTGGATCTGGATACGCTGGATGCAGCGGCGCTTGATGCGCATCTGGTGCGCGAAGCAAGTGCCGCGGTCGCGGTGGTGCGCGATGCCGGCCTGCCGGTGGAGGCGATTGAAACCGTCTTTACGCTGGATATGCATTACGCGGGGCAGACGCATACCGTGGCAGTGCCTTTGCCCGTGACGGTTGCAGGCAATAGCACGGGCGTGACGCGTGATATTGTGCGCGAAGCCTTTGAAGCCGCCTATCAACGCGCCTTCAGTCGCTTGTTGCCTGGGCTTCCGGTGCGCATCGTCTCCCTGCGCAGTGCCGCGATTGGCCGGCGCCCAGCTTTTGACCTCGCGGCCCTTGCGCCGGGGCCTGACGCAAGCCTGGAAAAAGCAGCGCGTGGCGCGCGGCAGGTCTGGTTCGATGGCGCCTGGCATGAAGCACGCATCTATGCGCGGCTTGATCTGCCGGTGGGTGCGGAAATTCCAGGCCCTGCCATATTGGAACAACCCGATGCCACGGTGGTGGTAGATCCTGGCCTGGTGGCGCGGGTGGATCGTTTTGGCAATTTGATTATCGAAAGGGCGTGACCATGGCCGGCGCCATTCCCATTACCGAGATCGCTTTGCTGCTCTGTGATTTGCAGAATGATTTCATCCATCCCAAGGGCGCCTATGCGCGCGGCGGGCAAAGCGATGCCAGCATTGCGGCGCTGCCCGCGCGGCTGGCTCCGCTGTGTGAGGCGATGCGCGCAAAGGGCGGCTGGATCGCCTCCACCCATTTCACTTTGGTGCCTGGCAAGGGCGGCGAGCCCTTCATAGCCGAACACCTGAAACAAATGCGGCCCTTCCTGCGCAAGGGGGATTTCGCGCCGGCATCCTGGGGCCAAGCTTTGGTGGATGAATTGGCGCCATCCGATCTGATGGTCGAGAAAATCGGCTATGACGCTTTCTGGAATTCGCGCCTGGAATGGGCCTTGCGCAAGGCGGGCATTCGCAAGCTGCTTGTCGCGGGCATTGTCACCAATGGCGGGGTGGCTTCTACCGTGCGCGGCGCACATGTGCGGGAATTCGAGGTGACGGTGCTGGAAGATGGCTGTGCGGCCTTTTCGGCTGCCGTGCATCAGGCAGCGATTGAAGGGCTGCGCCCAGTGGCGCGCATCACCTCTATCGAACAGGCTTTGCAGGAAATAACGGGGAAGTAGATCATGGATAAGTTTGGCATTGGTCAGCCGGTACGGCGCAAGGAAGATGTGCGGCTGCTCACGGGGCGTGGCACCTATACGGATGACATGTCCCGCCCCGGTCAGGCGCATGCCGTGGTGCTGCGTTCACCGCATGCCCATGCGCGCATCCTTTCCATGGATGTCAGCGAAGCGCGCGCCGCCCCTGGCGTGGTGGCGGTACTGACCGGGCAGGACGCGATGGCTGATGGCGTTGGCGCGCTGCCGGTGCAGGTGGAAGTGCCGGGCAAGGACAAGCCGCTTTTCGCCCCCACGCGCCATATCCTGCAAACCGAACGCGTACGCTATGTGGGCGACCCGGTGGCGCTGGTGGTCGCCGAAACCCGCGATCAGGCAATGGATGCCGCCGAGCTGATCCAGATTGATTATGAAACCCTGCCCAGCATCACCGAAACCGGCAAGGCGCTTGATGCTGACGTGCCGGTGATTTGGGAAGACCAGGGCAGCAATCTTTGCGTCCATTGGGATAGTGGCCGCGCCGCAGAAGCGGATGAGGCTTTTACCCGTGCCGCGCGCATCGTCTCGGTTGATCTGGTGCAGAACCGCATTGTCGGCAATCCCATGGAACCGCGTGTCGCACTCGGCGATTGGGATGGGGAACGTTGGACGCTGATTTCGCCCTCGCAAGGCGCGGTCAAGGTGCGCGACAATCTGGCGAAGCTGGTGTTCAATGTGCCGCTCGAGAAAATCCGTGTCATTTCGCCCGATGTCGGCGGCGGCTTTGGGTTGCGCGGCAAGCTTTTTCCGGAAAGTGCCATGGTGCTTTGGGCGGCGCGCAAGCTTGGCCGGCCAGTGAAGTGGCGCGCGGGACGGACCGAGACCTTCCTGTCAGACCCGCATGGGCGTGATCATGTGACGCATGCCGAAATGGCGTTTGATGAAAATGCCAAAGCGATTGGCGTGCGCATTCGCACCCTCGCCGCCATGGGCGCCTATTTGCTCGATTTCGGCCCGCGCGTGCCCACCATGGCGGGTGGGCGCATCAATGGCACGGTCTATGACCTTCAGGCGTTGAATGTGCAGGTGCGCTGCGTGTTTACCAATACGGTGCCGACCGATGCCTATCGCGGCGCTGGCCGGCCGGAAACCGCCTATGTGCTGGAACGCTTGTTTGACCAAGGTGCGGCTGCCTTCGGCATTGGGCGGGAAGAAATTCGCCGGCGGAATTACATTCGCCCGGATCAAATCCCCTATCGCAATGTCGCCGGCAATGTGATCGATTCCGGCCACTTCGCGGAAACCCAGGATATGGCGCTGAACTTGGCCGATTGGCAGGGCTTCGCGGCGCGGCGTGCGGAAGCCGCCAAGCACGGGAAGCTGCGCGGCATTGGCCTTGGCTATTTCATTGAAGCCTCGGGCGGGCAGCCTTTTGAATGGGCGCGTGTGGCGTTGACGCCAGAGGGTCGCGCCAAGCTGACGGTCGGCACATTCAGCCATGGGCAAGGGCATGAAACGGCCTTTGCGCAAATCCTGTCTGAAAAGCTTGGCCTGCCTTTTGATGCCATTGATCTGATCCAGGGAGATTCAGATGTTGTGCTGAAGGGCGGTGGCACCGGAGGATCGCGATCTTCGCAAATGGGCGGGGTTGCCACCAGCCGTGCTGCGACGCTTATCGTTGAAAAGGCCAAGCGCATCGCCGCGCATCTGCTGGAAGCGGGTGTGGCAGATATTGAATTCCTCAATGGCCGCTTCAGCGTGACGGGGACGGATATCGCCACAAGCTGGCCCGCGGTGATCGCCGCCGCGCATGACCCTGCGCGCCTGCCGCGCAATGAAACCCCTGGGCTTGATGAACAACTGACGTACACGCGCGACACGGAATGCAATTTCCCCAATGGCTGCCACGTTGCCGAGGTAGAAATTGACCCGTCAACCGGCGAAGTCACCATCGCCAATTACGCGGCGGTGGATGATGTGGGCGTGCCGATCAACCCGATGCTGGTGCATGGCCAATGCCATGGCGGCATCATGGCCGGCATTGGTCAGGCCATGCTGGAACATGCGCAATATGATCCGGAAAGCGGCCAATTCCTGACCGCAACTTTCCAAGATTACTGCATGCCGCGCGCGGGTGATGCGCCTTCCTTCAACCTCGATCTGAATGTGGTGCCCTGCCCATCCAATGATCTTGGCGTGAAGGGCGCCGGTGAGGGCGGCGCTTGTGGTGCGCCGCCTGCCATTATCTCGGCGGTATGCGATGCGCTGGGGGTTGCGCATGTGGATATGCCGATCACGTCTGAGAGCATCTGGCGCATCATGCAGGGGAAGCGGGCGGTCTAAATCAGTGGGTTACCCGATCACCTTTCACGGTGAGGAATTCTGGAGCCTAGGCTTTCCCATTTTGAACCAAGCGTTGGAAATCTTCCCTCTTTCGACCTCATAGATGGCAATCACGTCAACCTCGCCAGGACCCTCCGGGAAGGTTCGCGTAACAACCTCCTGATCAATGACAAGGTTATCGACGGATAATCGCGTGATCAAACGCCCGTGCAAGTTCGGTTCACGAAAACGTACGAGATGCCGCTCCCGGATCTCTGCCGTTCCCTTAGCCAGAAGCTGGTCCGGGAAGCCATAATAGCAGCAATCCTCGGCCCACCACCGCATAAAGGCATCAATGTCACGCGCGTTGTAGGCGTCAAGTTGCTGCTGCACGCAATGCTCTGGGTGGGTTATTTGGTCGTCCTCCACGCTACTCTCCTTTGATCAGTTCATGAGATTTCTCACGCGTTCATGGGCAACACACTAAAAACTCGTTTGATCACATGTTCCGAGTAGCCAAGTGATTCCACTTCGCTTGAAAATGCTCACCCCACCGGCCGCACGCCCCAAGGATACGGCATGCTGCCCTGCGCAAGCCCGGTGATGCTACGCCGCCAGGCGCTGCGGATGCGGAATTGGCCGAGCGGGATGGTCGCCACGTCATCCTGCGCAAGCTTGTTGATCTCATCCGCCAGCGTCTTTTGCCGCGCGGCATCCGGTGCATCAAACCAAGCCTGGATGCGTTCCTGCATCGTTGGGCTGTCATACCAGCCGAACCACCCTGTCGCACCTGGGGCCTTCACCAGCGAACTCACTGCCGGGTTCAAATAGGCGAGTGATGATCCATAGGTGTGGAAGATACTCCAGCCGCCGCGATCGGCGGGTTCGGTGCGCACACGGCGTTGCACCACCGTGCCCCAATCGGTATCCGCCAATTCCACATTCATGCCAATGCGGCGCAGCCGATCCGCCGTCACCTGCCCATGCGGCCCGATCAGCGGGAAATCCGTCGGGTTGATGATGACAACCTTCTCGCCGTTGTAGCCGCTTGCTTGCAAAGCAGCGCGGGCGCGATCCAGGCTGCGCGGCGGCGCGTTAAGCTCCGACAGGTTCTCAACGCCATAGGGCGTGCCGCAAGGGAATAGGCTGCGGCATTCCTGCCAAACGCTACGATCATCGCCGAGGGTGGAGCGCATATAATCCGCCTGATCCACCGCCAGCGCCACCGCCTGCCGCACGCGCAGATTATTGAAGGGCGCTTGCAGGTGGTTAAGCCGCATGATGCTCATCAAACCGGCTGGATTCAGCACGCCCACTTCAATATTACGGTTACGCTGCAGTGTCGGCACCAGATCGGCCAGCGGCTGTTCCAGCCAGTCAATCTCACCCGATTGTAATGCCGCTGCGGCGGTCGCGGGATCGGGCAGGATATGCCATTCAATACGAGGAAAATGCGCGACCTTACCGCCGGACGCCCAATCCGATGCCTCATCACGCGGGCGGTAGCGGTCGTTGCGCATATAAACCACGCGGCTGCCAGACACGAATTCATCGCGCATGAAGCGATAGGGGCCGCTGCCAACCATTTCGCTGACCTGCGTGCTGGCATCGGTTTTGGCTAAGCGCTCAGGCATGATGAAGGGCACATTCGCGTCCGGCTTCGCCAGCGCATCCAGCAAAAGCGGGAAGGGGCGCTTCAGGCGAATTTCAAGCGTGCGATCATCCGCGGCGCGCCATTCATCCACCTGTGCCGCGAGGATTTGCCCGAAGGCATCACGCCGCGCCCAGCGTGCGAGAGATGCAGCGCAATCTGCAGCGCGCACAGGCTCCCCATCATGGAAGAACAGCCCTTCGCGCAGACGGATGCGCCACACCCGGCCATCGGCGGAAACCTCATGCCCTGCCGCCATTTGTGGGCGCGCGCGCTGCTGACCATCCACGGCATAAAGCGTGTCATAGACATGATAGCCATGCATTTGGGTCACAATCGCGCTGGTCCAGATGGGGTCAAGCGCGGTCAGATTGGCCTGCGGCACGAAGCGAAGCGTGGTGGTGCGCGCGGGCTGCGCCAGCGAAGGCGCAGCAAAGCCCGAGGCCCCGGCAAGCGCCGCGGCCCCTTGCAGCAAATGACGACGTTTCATGGGCGTTTCCTTTGTTGTGGTTTACGCTTCGGCGATAGCCGCACTCCAGGGACTCATCGCATCGGTGATGCCGGTGCGCAGCCCATCCGCGCTAATGCGGATCAGGTTCGGGCACGCGAAATTCACCGGCAGCACCGCGTGTTCGACTTCAATCACCTCATCCTCGGCGGCGAGCGCCGCGAGGGTTTCAGCGCCAAGGCGAATATCGGCGGTGACACCTTCAGGTGCTGAGACATCAAGCCGCGGGTGATGCGCGGCATCCTGCGGTTCCATGCCGAAATCAGCGACGAAAGACAGCATCTGATAGACAGATGCCATGATGCGCCGCCCCCCCGAAGCGCCAAGCGCCATGATGGGCTTATCACCCTCGGCCGCGATGACCGGGCACATATTGGTCAAAGGACGCTTGCCGGGTGCCAGCGCATTGGCGGCTTCCGGGCGCGGGTCGAACCACATCACGCCGTTATTCATCAGCACGCCCGATTTCGGCAGCACCACGCGGCTGCCCATGCTGGAAAGCAATGTGGTGGTCATGGCTACCATCATGCCGTTCTTATCCGCGACCGTCAGATGGGTGGTGCAGGATTCGGCTGCTTTTGGTTCCGCATCACCAAGCCCCGCCAAGCGTTCCGCATAGGCCGCGCGCATCACACGCGCCAATTGCGCATACCAGGCCGCGGAGGGCGCCTTGCCGGAGAAATCCGCATCGCGCATGCCATCCAGCACGCGCATCAGCGTGGGGGCGGCCGTCAGCCCATTGGCCAGGAAAAGCCGCTTGCCGCGCCAGGCGGCTTCCAGTGCCGGCAGCACGCGTGCCTTGCAATGCGCCAAATCCTCGGCACTCACGAAGGCGCCCATTTCCTTGCAATCGGCAGCGATGGAAGCGGCAATATCGCCCTTGTAGAAATCGGCGAGGCCGGCATGGGCCAGGCGTTCCAGCGTCGCGGCCAGATTGCCCTGCGGGAAGAAACCCGGCGATCCCTGATAGGGCGCCACAGGCGGCAGGCCGCCTGGCAGGTAAATCCGGGCACTTTCGGCGTAAAGCCGGAGCACGGAAGCGGAATTGGCCACTTTCAGCGTGGTGAACCAATCCTGCGCCAAGCCACGCTTCGCAAGCGCCACCGCCGGCGCCAGCACATCCTTGATCGGCATGCGGCCATGGCGCGCATGCAATTCCATATAGCCGGCGACGGCGGATGGAATGGCGAAGGAAAGCGGCCCATGCACATTGCGGTCTTCCAGCACTTCCGGCCAGGTAAACAGATCCGCCTTCATCTTCCCGGTCATGGGGTAGGCGGAAGGCTTCAAGCCGCGCGGGGAAACCGGACCGAAATCAAAGGTCTCGGCCGCGCCGCCCGGCGACATCACCTGCGCGAAACCAATACCGCCCAGGCCGCTATTCCAGGGCTCCAGCGTCGCCAGCGCGAAAGCAGTGGCCACTGCCGCATCGGCCGCCGTGCCGCCGGCTTCCAAAATGGCGACGCCAGCCTCTGCGGCGCTGCGCGCCTGGGATGCCACCATGCCCTTGCGGCCAGAGGCTGCGGGCTTGGTGATGTGCCAATGCTGGGAAGTATGACGGGGCGGGGTATAGGCCATGATGCGGTTTCCTCAATTTCTATGGGACTAGCCTTGCGCCGCACGCGGGTTCCCGCAAGCCCCTGCCCGGTTTGCTCCGCCGCTCCTTTCCTTTTATGGAACTCTCAGGATTTTATGGGCGGGCCAAGACCCGTCCCTTGTTTGGGAGCGTTCCAATGTCTGCATCAAAGGGGCTTTTCGTTGCCCCCATTCTGAAGAATTTCATCGAAGCCGAAGCCCTGCCCGGTACGGGGGTGGAGCCTGCGCGTTTCTGGGAAGCGATGGAACGCACGCTGCGGGAGATGGTGCCGACCAATGCCGCGCTGCTTGCCAAGCGCGATGCCTTGCAAGCGAAGATTGATGCTTGGCACCAGGCGAACCCGGCCAAGCCGATTGATCAGGCGGCCTATACCGCCTTCCTGAAGGAAATCGGCTATCTGCAGCCGGAACCCGCAAGTGTGACGGTGGGCACCACGGATGTGGATGCGGAAATCGCCTCCATGGCTGGGCCGCAGCTTGTGGTGCCGGTTTCCAATGCGCGTTATGCGCTGAATGCCGCCAATGCGCGTTGGGGCAGCCTTTATGATGCGCTTTACGGCACGGATGCCATCCCCGGCACGGCTTCGGGCAAGGGCTATGACCCGGAACGCGGTGCGAAGGTCATTGCCTATGCGCGCGGCGTGCTGGATAGCGCCGTGCCGCTCGCCAAGGGCTCGCACGCCGATGCCACGGGCTACCGGATTGAAGGCGGCGCTTTGGAAGTGACGCTGAAGGATGGCAGCAAAACCGGCCTCGCGCGGCCTGGCCAATGCGTGGGCTATCTGGGCGAGCCGCATGCGGCCTCATCGCTGCTATTCGTCAATAATGGTCTGCATATCGAAGTGAAATTTGATCGCGCGCACCCGATTGGCAAGACCGATGCGGCGGGCATTGCCGATGTGGCTTTGGAAAGCGCTTTGACCACCATTCAGGACTGCGAGGATTCCGTCGCCGCCGTGGATGCGGAAGACAAGGTCGCCGTCTATCGCAATTGGCTTGGCCTGATGCGCGGCGATCTGGAAGCAAGTTTTGACAAGGGCGGCAAGACCATGACGCGCCGCCTGAACCCGGACCGCGTCTTTCAGCGCCCAGCGGGTGGGGAGCTGACGCTGCATGGGCGTTCCGTGATGCTGGTGCGTAATGTGGGTCACCACATGATGACCGATGCGGTGACGCTGGATGGCGCTGAAGTGCCGGAAACCATTCTTGATGCCTTCTGTACATCGGCCATTGCGATCCATGATATTCGCGGCTAGAGGCTGAATTCACGCGCTGGTAACGTGTATATTGTGAAGCCCAAAATGCATGGGCCGGACGAAGTGGCTTGGGCGGATACGCTTTTCGCCCGCGTGGAAGATGCGCTGGGCCTGAAGCGCGCCACGCTCAAGATGGGCATTATGGATGAGGAACGCC
>CAIYMY010000185.1 GCA_903927465.1 uncultured Rhodospirillales bacterium
GAAAGGCTGGACCTGGAAATACATCTGCGAGGAAATCGGCGGCATGTCGCCAACCCTTGTGGTGGGTGCGCTGCTTGGGCAGATGAAATTCGTAAAACCGCTCGCCGCGAAGGCTGCCAAGCTGTTTGGCCTTTCCGAGGTTGAACAGCGCATGCTGAATGAAGTGCCCTATCGCGGTACGCAAATGCCGCCCACAGATCCGCTGATCTATCGCTTCTATGAAATGGTGATGGTGAATGGCCCAGCCTGGAAGGCGCTGATCGAAGAAGAATTCGGCGATGGCATCATGTCCGCCATTGATTTCGATTTCGACTTCGAACGCCAGGCCAACCCCAAGGGCGATCGCGTGAAGATCACCATGTCCGGCAAGTTCCTACCCTATAAGTATTACGGGAATGAGCAGGGCATTCCGGATTACGGGTTCAAAGAGGAATAAGCGCTGGCTTTGCCAATCCGTCATTTTGCATTATCCGCCCCCAATCATTGGTGGGAGGCTCTCATGGCGCAGGATTTGACGGTTGGCATTGCAGGCTTGGGCGCGATTGGGCTCCATTTGGCGCGCGCCTTGGACAAGGGCGTGCCGGGCCTGAAGCTGGCCGCGGCCTCTGCGCGGGATCACGCCAAGGCCACCGCGAACGTGGCGGGGTTCAAGCACCCGCCGCGCATCGTCTCCAACGCTGAACTCGCCGCCTGCGATATCGTGGTGGAAGCCGCCCCCGCTGCGGTCTTTGAGGAAATCGCCACTGCCGCCATCGAAGCCGGGCGGATTTTTGTGCCTTCCTCAGTCGGCGCCCTGCTGCCGCGCATGCATCTGGTGGAACGGGCGCGGGCCACCGGCGCGCGCATCATCGTCCCCACCGGGGCTTTGCTTGGCCTTGATGCCGTGCGCGCCGCGGCGGAAGGCGATGTGGAAAGCGTGACCATCGAAACCCGCAAGCCCCCGCGCGGCCTGGCCGGGGCGCCTTATCTTGAGAAGAACAAGATTGACGTCGGCGCCATCACCACCGCGACCCGTGTGTTTAAGGGCAATGCCTTTGACGCCGCGCAGGGCTTCCCGGCCAATGTGAATGTCGCCGCTGCCCTCGCCTTGGCCGGCATCGGGCCGGAACGCACCATGGTGGAAATCTGGGCCGACCCTGGCGTGACCCGCAACACCCACACCATCCGCGTTGAAGCCGCCACCGTGCGGCTCACCATGACCATTGAAAACGTGCCGTCCGAGGAAAACCCCCGCACCGGCAAGATCACGCCGCTTTCGATCCTGGCCTGCCTGCGGGGCCTGACCTCCACGCTCAAGGTCGGGAGCTAACAGCTCGGGGTTCCCGGCGCGGCGCAAAACGGGCAGCATTCCCCAAAGTCCCAAGGAATGCCGCCATGACCATCGCCCGCCGTTCTGCCCTTGCCCTGCCGGCCCTGGCCCTGCTGACGCGCCCGGCGTGGGCGGCCTTCCCAGATAGGCCAGTGCGCATCATCGTCCCCTTCGCTGCGGGCACCTCCTCAGATTTTCAGGCGCGCATGATCGGCGAACGCATGTCGCCAGTGCTGCGCCAGCCCGTTATTGTCGAAAACCGCGCCGGGGCGGGTGGCGTGGTGGGCGCCGATGCGGTCGCGAAGGCCGCGCCCGATGGCTATACGCTGCTGCTGGGCTCGAACGGGCCGCTGACCAATGCACCCGTGCTGCAAGCGCGCCTACCCTATGATCCCGAGCGCGATTTCGCGGCCGTTGCCATGATCAGCCGCAGCCCCGTGACCCTCTCCGTCCGCGCCGATAGCCCTTTCCGCAACCTGGCCGATCTGCTGGCCGCCGCCCGCGCCAAGCCGGGTGACCTGAGTATCGGTTCCTCCGGCCAGGGCAGCGCCACGCATTTCCTGATTGAACAGGTCATGGCCGCAGCCGGGATCAACCTGACCCATGTGCCATATCGCGGATCGAGCCAATCCGTACCCGACCTGATCGCCGGCAATATCCCGCTGGTAATGGCGGAAATCTCGACCATCCTGCCGCTCTGGCAATCGGGGCGGGCGCGCATCCTGGCCATGTCCTCAGCCGGGCGGATGCCGATTGCGCCTGAAATCCCCACACTGATCGAACAAGGCCTCAACCTGACGGGCGGGTCCTGGGCGGGGCTGGTCACCGCGGCCGGCGCGCCACCCGAAGCCGTGGCTGCCCTGGCGGCGGCAGTGCAGGCGGGGCTGCGCGAGCCCACCTATCGCGCCCGCCAGGCCGAACTCGGCGCCGAGATTGTCGCCGAGGCCGAACAGAACCCTGCCGGCTTCGCCACCTGGCTCAGGCGCGAAAGGGCGGAAATCCGCGCCATTGCGGATCGGGCCGGGATCAAGCCGGAATAGACGCCCCCTTGCCCTTACGCTCTATTTCCGCCAAAGAAGCGCCGCTTCCGGGCCGTGCCCGGGGGTAATCCGCACGCGGCGCACCCTTCCTGATCAGGCAGGGTCCGGTCCCCTTCACCGGGGAAGGCGCCGCGGAGGCTCAACCGGACCAACATGGAAGGAAATCGCTCATGGCGATGCCCGTCGTTTCTCTGCGCTCCCTGCTCGAAGCTGGGGTGCATTTTGGCCACCATACGCGCCGCTGGAATCCCCGCATGGCGCCCTACATCTTCGGCGTGCGCAACCAGGTTCATATCCTGGATCTGCAACAGACCGTACCGATGATGGACCGCGCTTTGCGCGCCGTGCGTGATACCGTCGCCGGTGGTGGCCGCGTGCTGTTCGTTGGCACCAAAAAGGCCGCTGCTGAATATGTTGCGGAATCCGCGGTGCGCTGCGGCCAGTATTACGTGAACCATCGCTGGCTTGGCGGCATGCTCACGAATTGGAAGACCATCACCGGTTCCATCAAGCGCCTGCGCCAGATGGATGAACGCCTGTCGGGCGATACGGGGGGGCTGACCAAGAAGGAAGTGCTGATGCTGGCGCGCGACAAGGAAAAGCTTGACCGCGCTTTGGGTGGCATCAGGGAAATGGGCGGCCTGCCCGACATTATCTTCGTGATTGATACCATCAAGGAAAAGCTTGCGATCGAAGAAGCCAATAAGCTTGGCATTCCGGTGATTGCGGTGGTCGATTCCAATGCCGATCCGGCTGGCGTGACTTTTCCCATCCCCGGCAATGATGATGCGATCCGCGCCATCACGCTTTACTGCGACATGATCGCGGGCGCGGTGCTGGATGGCATTTCTGCGGAAATGCAGGCTTCCGGCGTTGACCTTGGCGCGGTTGAGGAATTGCCGGAAGAAGCGCTGCCGGAAGTCGCGGCAGAAATCGCGGCAGAAATCGTGGCACCGGTTGAAGGCGCCGAAGCGCCGGCCCAGGCCTGATGCTCTCGGGGTCACCAACCGGTGGCCCCTTTTCTTTCAATCATCCAGCAATGGGGATGAACAATGGCTGAAATCACAGCGGGTATGGTCCGTGACCTGCGCGAGCGTACCGGCGCAGGCATGATGGATTGCAAGAAGGCGCTGGTCGAAAACGGCGCCGATATGGAAGCTGCCATTGATTGGCTGCGCAAGAAGGGCCTTTCGGCAGCCGCCAAGAAATCCGGCCGTGTCGCAGCGGAAGGGCTTGTGGGCATCGCCTCGGCGCCTGGTGTCGCCGCCATGGTGGAAGTGAATGCCGAGACGGATTTCGTCGCGCGCAACGAAACCTTCCAGCATTTCGTGGCAACGGTTGCGGAATTGGTGCTGACGGTGGGCGATGATATCGAAGCGCTGAAGAATGCCACCTGGCCGGGTTCGGTGGATCTGGTTGAAGAAACCACCCAGCGCAAGACGGTGGCGGATCAGCTCACCAGCCTGATCGCGACGATTGGGGAGAATATGTCGATCCGTCGCGCCAAGCGCTTCCAGGTCGCGGAAGGCACGGTTGCAACCTATATGCATTCCGCCGTGAAGCCCGGGCTTGGCAAGATCGGCGTGTTGGTGGCGCTTGAAGGCACTTCCGAACAATCTGTCATGGAAACGCTCGGTCGCCAGATCGGCATGCATGTGGCCGCGGCGCGTCCGGAAGCGGTGGATGTCTCGGCTGTTGAACCCTCGGCGCTGGCGCGTGAGCGTGATGTGCTGGCCGACCAGGCGCGGGCATCCGGCAAGCCCGAAGCGATCATCGAAAAAATGGTCGAAGGCCGCATCCGCAAATATTACGAAGAAGTGGTGCTGCTGGAACAGGTTTGGGTGCATGATGGCGAAAGCCGCGTGAAGGAAGTGGTGAAGAAGGCGGGCTTGAAGCTCACTAGCTTTGCCCGCTTCCATCTGGGCGAAGGCATTGAAAAGCAGCAGGGCGATTTCGCCGCCGAAGTGGCCGCTGCCGCCGGCAAGGCCTGAACTGACCAAAAAGGGGGACGTCTTGGCGCCCCCCTTCTGCCTTATTGCCGCCCTTGCGGGCATATCTTTATGGTGGCGCCCGCAACCTGAACCCGATTCGAGATTGAGCCCCCATGAGCCAGAACCCGGCCTATAAGCGCGTCATGCTCAAGGTCTCCGGTGAGGCCCTGATGGGGGATCGTGATTACGGGCTGGATAATGCCACCTGCCGGCACATTGCCG
The DNA here is from genome assembly GCA_903927465.1 of uncultured Rhodospirillales bacterium. Taxonomy (GTDB): domain Bacteria; phylum Pseudomonadota; class Alphaproteobacteria; order Acetobacterales; family Acetobacteraceae; genus Neoroseomonas. The sequence continues at coordinate 4,563 of CAIYMY010000185.1, forward strand.
AAGATATTCGCGGCGTGGTGGATCTGGGCGTGCAAGTCTGCCTCGTGATCGGCGGGGGCAACATCTTTCGCGGCATTTCCGGCGCGGCGTCCGGCATGGACCGCGCACAGGCTGACAGCATCGGCATGCTCGCCACCGTCATGAACGCCCTTGCCATGCAGAATGCGTTGGAGAAGGTCGGCGTGCAGACGCGCGTGCAAAGCGCGATCCCGATGGCAAGCCTTTGTGAGCCCTTCATCCGCCGCCGTGCTGAGCGGCATATGGAAAAGGGCCGCGTGGTGATTTTCGCGGCCGGTACGGGCAATCCGTTTTTCACCACAGATACCGCGGCGGCCTTGCGCGCGGCCGAGATGTCCTGCGATGCGCTGTTCAAGGGCACGCAGGTGGATGGCGTCTATTCTGCCGATCCGCGCAAGAAGCCCGATGCCAAGCGCTACGAAACGCTTACCTATCTTGATATGCTGGCGCGCGATCTGGCGGTGATGGATGCGGCGGCAATCAGCCTTGCGCGCGAAAACAAGCTGCCCATCATTGTCTTCAATATCCATGAACCAGGCGCCTTCACCGCTGTCATGAAAGGCGAAGGCAAATTCACTACCGTGGTGGAACAAGCGCCATAACCCAGGGGGAAGGGCAACATGCCGACTGATGTAACGGCCCTGAAACAGGACCTAACGCGCCGGATGGAAGGTGCGATGGAAACCTTGAAGAAGGAATTCTCCGGGCTGCGCACAGGCCGCGCCAGCCCCGCGCTATTGGAACCGGTGCGCGTCGAAGCCTATGGCAGCGTCACGCCGCTTAATCAGGTGGCGAATGTCTCGGTCGCGGGGCCAGGGCTTCTGGCTGTGCAGGTCTGGGATAAGGGGCTGGCCAAGGCCGTGGAAAGCGCCATTCGGGAAGCCAATCTGGGGCTCAACCCGCAGGCTGAAGGCCAGGTGATCCGCGTGCCGCTGCCGCCGCTCACCACCGAACGCCGTAATGAATTGGCCAAGGCCGCGGCGCGTTATGCCGAACAGACACGCGTTGCGGTGCGCGGCGTCAGGCGCGATGGCATGGAACAGATCAAGGCTGCGGGCAAGAAATCTGAGCTCGGCGAAGACGAAGTGAAGCGCGCCGAGGAAGAGGTGCAGAAACTGACCGACCAATTCGTCAAGCAGATAGACGCTGTCTTGGTCGAAAAGGACAAGGATATCCGGACGGTCTGAAGACCACTTACCGGATTAGGACAGGGAGAGGCGCTTGCGGAACCGGATGGGGCCTTATCGCGCGGAGGGCTGCCACGCATGAGCGCGGCAAGCGAACGCCATCCCGCGGCGGGCGCCCCGCAGGCGCCGCCCGCGCATGTGGCGATCATCATGGATGGCAATCGCCGCTGGGCCGAAGCGCGCGGCGTACCAGTGGCGCTTGGCCATCGCGCGGGCGCTGAAGCAGCGCGGCGTGCGGTGCAGGCGGCCGCCGATGCTGGCATTGGCTGGCTCACGCTATTCGCCTTTTCCAGCGAGAATTGGCGCCGCCCGATCGAGGAAGTCTCCGCGCTATCGGGGCTGCTCAGGCTTTATCTCCGCAATGAAGTGGCCGGGCTGGTGCGGGATGGCGTGAAGCTTATAGTGATTGGCGATCACAGTCGTTTCGGGGCCGATTTGTCGCAGATGGTGGCCGATGCCGAAAAGGCGACTGCCGGGGGCACCAGACTAAATCTGGTCATGGCACTTTCCTATGGTGCGCGGGACGAGATTCTGGCCGCGACCAAGGCCGTGGCACGGGCTGCCAAGGCAGGTACACTCGACCCCGAAAGCCTGACCGAAGCGCAATTTGGCGGGTTTTTGCAAACGGCTGGCATGCCCGATCCTGATCTCATCATCCGCACCTCGGGCGAACAGCGGCTGTCGAATTTCCTGCTTTGGCAAGCGGCTTATGCAGAGTTTGTCTTTCTGGATGCGCTCTGGCCCGATTTCACGGCCGAGGATTTGCGCGCGGCAGTAGCGGAATTTCATCTGCGCGAACGCCGCTATGGGCTGCGCGCTTGACGTGACCGAAGCCACAGCATCTCAGCCAGAAGCCAGCGCGGCGCCGCGCCCCTGGCGCGATTTGGCGCTGCGGGGGGCATCGGCGGCGGTGCTGATCCCACTCGCCGTTTTTGGCATCTGGTGCGGCGGTGTCGTTTGGGTCGTGCTAATAGGCGCCGTGATGGTGCTGCTGGCTTGGGAGTGGCTCAGGCTTTCCGGCGCTTCAGTCTATCGCTGGCCCGGTATTTTGCTGCCCATCATCACGCTTGGCGTCATGTTGCTGGCAGCCTTTGGCCCGCCCATTGTCGCTCTGGGGCTTTTGGTCGCGGGCTGCGTGGTGATGTTGCTGCTTCTACAAAGGCGTGGCGATATCTGGCCGGCGGCGGGGCTTTTCTACATTGGGCTTTGTGGCTTTTCCCTGATTTTGCTGCGCGGCACGGATTGGGCCGGGCTGCTCAATACGCTGTTCATGGTGCTGGTTGTCTGGGCCTCGGATACCGGAGCCTACCTCGCCGGGCGCGCTTTGGGTGGGCCGAAGCTCGCCCCTGCCATATCGCCGGGCAAGACCTGGTCCGGCGCGGCGGGGGGGCTTTTGGCGGCGATCCTTGTTGGCGCGGTGGCAGCATCGCTGCTGGCGCCGGGGGGGGCTTCACGCGCAGCAGCAATCGCGGCCATGCTGGGGCTGATGGCACAGGCAGGTGATCTTTTGGAAAGCGCTATCAAGCGCCGCTTCGGGGTGAAGGATAGCTCCTCACTCATTCCGGGGCATGGCGGCGTGTTTGACCGGTTGGATGGCGTGATGGCGGCGGCGCCGCTCGCGACTGCCTTTGCACTGCTCGCCGGCAGGGGCGCGCCGCTATGGCATTGAACGGGGGAGCCGCACCGCGCCGGATCACGGTTCTGGGCAGTACGGGTTCGGTTGGGAAAAGTACGGTCTCTCTGCTGGAAGCCGCACCCGAAGGACAATTCGACATTGTGGCCCTGGTGGCCGGGCGCGATTGGCAGGGCTTGGCGGCGCAGGCGCGGCGGCTCAAGGCACGCCATGCGGTCCTGGCCGATCCTTCGCAATACGCAGCCCTGAAGGAAGCGCTCGCTGGGACCGATATACAGGTAGCGGCGGGGCCGGAGGCGGTGATCGCGGCGGCCAGCCTGCCCGCCGATTGGACCATGGCCGCCATTGTGGGCGCAGCCGGCCTGCCCGCTACCATGGCGGCACTCGCGCGCGGCGGCGTGATGGCGATTGCCAATAAGGAAAGCCTGGTCTGCGCGGGCGAACCCGTTTTGGCCGCAGCCCGCGCCGGGGGTGCCACCATCCTGCCCGTGGATAGCGAACACAACGCCATTTTTCAGGCACTTGATATGCGCGACCCGTCAGCGGTGGCGAAGATCATCCTCACAGCCTCGGGCGGGCCGTGCCGCACTATGTCTATGGCGGAAATGGCTTTGGTGACACCGGAAGTCGCGGTGCGCCACCCGATCTGGTCCATGGGTGCCAAGATCAGCGTTGATTCCGCCACCATGTTCAACAAGGGGCTGGAACTCATCGAAGCCGCGCGGCTTTTCCCAGTGCCGGAATCGCGGATTGAGGTGCTGGTCCATCCACAATCCACCGTGCATGGGCTGGTGCAATACACCGATGGATCGGTGCTGGCGCAGCTTGGCACGCCCGATATGCGCACGCCCATCGCCCATGCCCTGGCTTGGCCGGCGCGGATGGCGGCTTCTGTGCCGCCGCTTGATCTTATCGCGCTCGGCAAGCTTGAATTCTTCGCGCCCGACCCGGTGCGCTTCCCCGCGCTCAGGCTTTCGCGAGAGGCGCTGCGCGCCAGCGGCGGGGCGCCCACCATCCTGAATGCGGCGAATGAGATTGCGGTCGGGCTCTTCCTTGAAAAACGGCTGCGCTTTCTCGATATCGCAGCAGTGGTGGAAGAAACGCTCTCGCGCCTTGGTGCGCCAGAGGCCGCGGATCTGCCCGCCATCATGGCGCATGATGCGGCGGCGCGGTCCCAGGCCGGGCTGATCGCCGCAAAGCGTGCCGCGCTGGTCTGACCCGCGCTTTTTTTAGGAGCCTTTCTCTTGGAATTTCTGCCCGAACCCTTCCGCAGTATTGCCTCCTTCCTGGTGGTGCTCGGGGTACTGATTTTCATCCATGAGCTGGGCCATTATTTGGCGGCGCGCTGGCGCGGCGTGCATGTGGAACGCTTTTCCATTGGCTTTGGCCGCGCCCTTTACACCCGGACCGACAAGCGCGGCTGCGAATGGCGGATCGGCTGGCTGCCGCTTGGCGGCTATGTGAAAATGCATGGCATGGAGGATTTGGGCGAAGCCGCGCCAGAACAGGCGGCGGCCTTCCGCCCTGGCGAAACCTTCCATGAGAAATCCGTGGGCGACCGCGCCTTGGTGGTGGCGGCTGGCCCCTTCTTCAATTTCGCCCTCGCCGTGCTGCTTTTTGCCGCGCTTTTCGTCGTGGTTGGCCGGCCTTCCGCGGTGCCAAGTGTGGGCAATGTGGTGGAAGCCTCGGCCGCCGCCCGCGCCGGGCTCGCGCCGGGGGACCGCATCCTTGCCATGGATGGCCAGCCGGTTGAGCGGTTTGAGGCATTGCAGCGCTATGTCCAGGCGCGCGCCGGCCAAGCCATTGAAATTCTGGTCGCACGGGGCGATTCCCAAATCAAGGTGATGGCGACCCCACAGCCGCGGCCATCTGATGGGCTTGGCATGCTGGGCATTACCGCAGGCATGCCGATTTTCGAACAGCTTGACCCCTTCAGCGCGGTTTGGGCGGGGGTGACCCATACGCTGGATATCACCTGGCAGACCCTGGTTGGCGTATGGCAGATGATTTCTGGCAGCCGCGGGGCCGAGGATCTGGGAGGGCCTTTGCGGATTGCGCAAATGTCGGGGCAGGTCGCCAATATGGGGCTTTCGGCCTTCATCACCTTTGCCGCGCTGCTTTCGGTCAATCTGGCGCTGATCAATCTTTTCCCGATCCCGGTGCTGGATGGCGGGCATTTGCTGTTCTACGCCGCTGAGGCGATCCGGGGCCGTCCCCTGCCCTTGAAGGCGCGCGAATATGGGTTCCGCGCCGGCTTTGCGCTGCTGATCAGCCTCATGATTTTCGCGACTTGGAATGATCTGGCGCAGCTTGGCGTGGTGCGCTGGGTGAGTGGCCTACTTAGTTGACGGTTTGGGGGTGGCGAGGGGGGCGTGGCTCGGCTAGGTAGGAGCGTTGTATTGAGAGAGATGCCGAATCCGTGAAGCAGTTACGCGCTCTTCTTGCCCTTTTTGTTTTTCTGGCTCTGGCCATGCCGGCAGCCGCGCAGGAGCCTTCCCGCGGCGGCGGGCGCATCACGACTGTGGATGTACGCGGCACCCAGCGCATCGATCCCGATACGGTGCGCAGCTACATGCTGGTGCAAGTTGGCGACATTGCGGACCAGGACCAAATTGACCGCAGCCTGCGCGCGCTTTTTGCGACAGGGTTATTTCGTGATGTGACGATACGCAATGAAGGCTCGCGCGTGGTCGTGGATCTGGTGGAAAACCCTCAGGTCAACCGCGTCGCCTTTGAAGGCAATCGGCGTATTTCAAGTGAAATCCTGCGCAGCGTCGTATTGACCCAGCCACGCAGCGTCTTCACCCCGGCGGCGGTCCAGACGGATCGGCAACGTATCCTGGAACTCTATGCGCGGCGTGGTCGTTTTCGCGCAACCGTCGATCCCAAGATCGTCGAGCTTGACCAAAACCGCGTTGATCTTGTGTTTGAAATCGTCGAAGGCGATCCAGCGCTGGTCGCAAGGGTAGCCTTTGTCGGCAACAATGCCTTTTCCGAATCGCGGCTCAGGGATGTGGTGGCAACGCAGCAGCAAGCTTGGTTCCGGCTGTTCTCATCAAATGATATCTATGATCCTGAACGCCTGACCTATGACCGGGAATTGCTGCGGCGCTTCTATCTGCGGCAGGGGTATGCGGATGTGCAGATCACCGGTTCTGCCGGTGAATTGACACCGGACCGCAGTGCTTTTTTCGTCACTTTCACGATTGATGAGGGTAAGCGTTATCGCATTGGCAAGGTCGAGATCATCAATGAAATCCCTCGCCTAAGTACGGATGGCCTGCGCCGCGATATCGAAATTGCGGATGGCGACTGGTATGATGGTGACGCGGTAGAGCGCGGGAGCAATACGCTTGCTGACGCGCTGCAAGGGCGCGGTGAGTCCTTTGTTGAAGTGCAGGCGCGGGTCACGCGCAATCCAGAAACCGGGATCATTGACCTTGCCTATATCGTGCGCGAAGGCGCACGCGCCTTCGTAGAGCGCATTGATATTTCGGGTAATACACGAACGGAAGATCGTGTCATTCGTCGGGAATTCAGGCTTGCTGAGGGCGACCCGTTGAATGCACGGCAAGTCCGGCGTTCGCGTGACCGTATTCGTTCACTCGGCTATTTTTCCAATGTTCAGATCACCAATCAACCCGGCTCAGGGCCCGAACAGGTGAATTTACTGACCTCGGTCGTTGAACGCGCAACCGGTGAATTCACCCTGGGCGGCGGTTACTCCACCGATGCAGGGTTTTTGCTGGATGCCGGTGTGCGAGAGCGAAACCTGCTCGGCATGGGGCTTGATGCGCGTATCAACGGCGTGCTCGCCCAAAAGCGCAGCCAGCTGGATCTTTCGGTCACCGATCCGCAATTCCTGGACCGTAACCTCGCAGCCGGTGCGGATGCCTTCCTGATCAATCGTGACCTACGCTTTGTCACAGGCTATCGCGAAAAGCGCGTGGGCTCTGCGATTCGCGCTGGTTATGAGATCAATGACCGGCTGCGGCAAAACTGGTCCTACGCGCTGATTGATCGTGACATCTTTGACATTAACACCAACGCGTCACGCTACATTCTGGAGCAGGCGGGGCGATCCTTGCTGTCGCAAATTTCCACCACCGTAACCTATGACATGCGTGACAGCCGGATTGAACCGCGTTCAGGCTACGTCGTGCGTGTCGGCGGCGATTACGCGGGGCTTGGTGGAGATGTGAACTATTTTCGTACCAGGGGCGACGCGCAATATTACATCCCCTTCGAACGTTTGCTGAATGATCCCGATTTCGTGCTGGTGCTGGCCGCAGGTGGCGGCATTCTGACCCCGCTTGGCAACCAGGACGACCGTATCGTGGATCGCTTCTTCCTAGGTGGTGAGAATTTGCGTGGGTTCGCCCTGGGCGGCGCTGGACCGCGGGATTTGTCATCGGGGGATTCGCTCGGTGGTCAAGTCTTGTGGACCACCTCGGCGGAAATGCGTTTCCCCCTTCCATTGCCCAATGAGCTTGGCCTTTTGGGCCGCACCTTTGTGGATGTGGGCTCGCTCTCCGGCATTCCAGCTTCTTATTATAACCAGACATTATATCCTGGCGCCGAGCCAGTGAGTAGTGCAGATCCGCGCGTCAGCGTTGGTGTTGGCTTTTCCTGGCGGAGCCCGATCGGCCTGATCAATGTTGATTTCGCCGAGGCCGTTGTGAAGAAAGACTACGACAAGACTCAGCTTTTCCGCCTTGGCTTTGGCACACGCTTCTAACACGGGATGATTGCCCCATGATTCGCCTTGTCCTTGCCGCTTTGCTGGCCTTCCCCATGATGGCGGCAGCGCAGAACCAACCTGGCTGGTTTGTACCAGGCCAACCCCAAGGGCAGGGGCAGCCACAGGGGCAGTCGCAAGGTCAGCGCCCAGCGCAGCCCGCCACACCGCAGCGCCCCGCGCAGCCGGCCCAGGCAATCGCCCCTCTGCCGCCAGGCACGCCGCCGCCTGCGGCCGTGATTGGCGTGGTGGATGTGCCGGAAATCCAGCGCGTTTCCACCGCCTTCAACCAGGTGCGCCAGGAAATAGAACGCCGCCGTGCCAAGTTGAATGAGGATGTGCAGAACGAACAGCAACGCTGGCGCGATGAACAGCAACGCCTGGGCAATGAACGGGCTGCGCTGTCACCTGAACAATTGCGCACCCGCGAACGCGTGCTGCAGGACCAGATCACCGATAGCCAGCGCATCTTGCGCGACCGCGCGCGTGATCTGGAACAATTGGCGCAGCAGGCGCTGCGTGAAATTGAGCAGGCCCTTGCCATTGTTATCCGGCAGGTAGCTGCCAGCCGCAACATCAATCTGGTGCTGCCGCGTCCGTTGATCATTTATAACGAACCGGCGTTTGACATGACGGAAGACGTTGCGGTGCAACTCAATCGCATGATCACGGCTGTCAATCTGCCGCCCGATCCAGCGGCGTCACCACCGCCGCGCCCGACGGCTACGCCCGCGCCTGCGCCGGCAGCACCGCGGCGGAACTGATTACTTTGGGTGCCGATAGCCATTTCTACGCCTCAGCCGGGCCGCTATCGCTTGGCACGTTGCGTGCCGCGCTTGGGCTTGCGACCACAGGGGATGACGCGCGCTTTTTCGGCGGCGTTGCACCGCTGCATCTGGCAGGCGCGGATGATGTGGCCTTCATGGAGGGCCGCAAGCACCTGCCCGCGCTAAAGGCCACCAAGGCCGGCGCAGTCTTGGTTGAAGAAGCCTTTGCTGAACACGTGCCGGAAGCTTGTGTGGCACTTGTGGTAGCCGCGCCTCAGGCTGGGTTTATTCGGATTGCCCGCCTGTTCCATCCCCCGGTGCCGCCAAGCCCCGGCATCCACCCAAGCGCCGTGATCGCGCCGGATGCCATCATCGGTTCAGGCTGCGAAATCGGCGCCTTTGTTTTGATTGGGCCGGGTGCTGAAATCGGCGCGCAGTGCATTCTGGCGCATCACAGCTCCGTCGGCGCTGGCTGCAAGCTTGGCGCGCATGGGCGCATCCATGCCCATGCCAGCATGGAATACTGCATCGCGGGTGAAGGCGTAGTGCTGCACCAGGGCGCGCGGATCGGCAATGAGGGTTTTGGCTTCATCACCACCGCCGAGGGCAAGCATGTCACCATGCCGCAGCTTGGCCGGGTGATCATTGGCGATGGTGCAGAAATCGGCGCAGGTAGCTGCATTGATCGCGGCGCGGGTGGCGATACGGTGATCGGACCCGGGGCGCGGATAGATAATCTGGTGCAGATCGGCCACAACGTGACCATTGGCCGCGGCGCCGTGATTGTCGCTCAGGTGGGTATTTCAGGGTCCGCCAATATTGGCGATTATGCCGTAATAGCGGGGCAGGCGGGTGTAGCGGGGCATCTTAACATCGGTGCAAAGGCGCGCGTAGGCGCGCAGGCGGGGGTCATGAATGATGTCCCCGCAGGCACGGATGTTGTTGGAAGCCCAGCCTGGCCGGCAAGGGAAACCTTGCGCGCATTCGCGCGACTGCGCCGCTTGGCGGCGACCAAGGGAAATGAAAAAGCGGGCTGAAGAACATGTCTGAGGAAAACACCACCCCCACCGATCTTGGCGTCTATGATATCGCCAAGATCATGCATGCGATCCCGCATCGCTACCCTTTCCTGTTGGTGGATCGGGTGGTTGATCTGGTGAAGAATGAAAGCTGCATCGGCATTAAGAACGTCTCCATCAACGAGAATTTCTTTCAGGGCCATTTCCCGACCATGCCGGTGATGCCGGGCGTTCTGATCATTGAATGCATGGCACAAACGGCAGCGGTGCTGGTGGTGGAAACCTTGGGGCCTGATTCGGCTGGCAAACTGGTTTATTTCATGACCATTGATAATGCGAAATTCCGCAAACCTGTGGTGCCCGGCGATCAGATGCGCGTACATGTCAAAAAAGAACGCCAGCGCGGCAATATCTGGAAATTCTCCGCCGAGGCCAAGGTGGATGGCAAGGTGGTAGCCGAGGCAACCTATGCCGCCATGATCCTGGACCGCTGAGCATGACCGAAATTCACGCGACCGCCACCGTATCGCCCTCCGCAAAAATCGGCGTGGGCTGCAAGATTGGTCCTGGCTGCATCATCGGCCCAGATGTGGTGCTGGAAGATGGCGTTGAACTGATTGCGCATGTGATCGTGGATGGGCATACGCGCCTTGGTGCGGGCGTGCAGGTGTTTCCCTTTGCCACCATCGGCATGGCACCGCAGGATTTGAAATACAAGAATGAACCGACGCGCTGTGAGATCGGCGCGCGCACGCAAATCCGCGAACACGCCACCATCCATCGTGGCAGTGTCGGTGGCGATGGTGTCACACGCGTTGGTGCGGATTGCCTGATCATGGCGGGGGCGCATGTTGCGCATGATTGCCATTTGGCGGATCGCGTGCTGCTGGCCAATAACGCTATGCTGGGTGGGCATGTAGAAATCGCCGATACGGTCTTTGTCGGTGGTGGCGCAGCCATCCATCAATTCGTGCGCATCGGCCGTCAGGCGATGATTGGCGGCATGAGCGGCATTGAGGCAGATGTCATCCCGTATGGCTCCGCCATGGGCAATCGCGCGCGGCTGATTGGGCTCAATCTTATCGGGCTCAAGCGGCGCGGGTTTTCGCGTCCGGAAATCCATGCGCTGCGCGCCGCCTATCGCCTGATTTTTCGTGAGCCCGGCGTCTTAAGTGAACGGGTTGAAGAAGCCGAACGTCGTTTTGCGGATGACAAGAATGTGCAGGAAGTGCTGCACTTCATCCGCAATACCTCTCGCCGCGGGCTCTGCAAGGCTGGGCGCGGGGGCGATGATATGGATGATGATTCGGAATGAGTACACGCCGCTCACCCGCCCATAAGCGCTAGCCGCGATCATGCCTGAGCCTCTCGGCGTAGTCGCGGGCGGGGGCACCCTGCCGCTTCGGGTGGTGCAGGCGGCGTCCGCCATGGGGCGGCCCGTGCATGTTGTGGTGCTGGAAGGCCATGGCGATCCAGCCGCTTATGTCGGGCAATCCCATGTGACCTTGCGCTGGGGCTTGGCCGCGCAAATGCTGTCTTGGCTGAGACAGAACGGCGTGCGGGAAGTGGTGCTGGCAGGCAAAGTGGCACGGCCTTCGCTGCTTTCGCTCCGGCCCGATGCGGCTTCGATGAAATTGATTGGACGCATTGGTCGCGCGGCCTTCAATGGCGATGATTCCATCCTACGCGCCGTGATGAAGGTTTTGGCCGAAGAAGGGTTTGAAGTGGTGGGCGCGCAGGCGCTGCTGGCGGGCTTACTGCCGCAGGCGGCCCTGCTGGCTGGGCCTATGCCGGATGATATCGCGCGGGCCGATATCGCGCGCGGCCTTGCCGTATGCCACGCGATTGGCGCGGTGGATGTCGGGCAATCAGTGGTGGTGCAGCAGGGTTTGGTGCTGGGTGTGGAAGCCATTGAAGGCACAGATGCGTTGATCCTGCGCGCGGGCGCGCTAAAGCGCGAAGGCCCCGCCCCCATTCTGGTAAAGGCGCCCAAGCCCGCGCAATCCACACTGGCCGATCTGCCGACCATTGGCCCGAAGACAGTAGACTCCGCAATTGCCGCAGGGCTGCGCGGCTTGGCCTTTCAGGCGGGCGGGACCATTCTATTGGAACGCGAAACCACCATCGCGGCGGCGGAAGCAGCGGGGATATTCCTGCTCGCCTTCGACCCCGCTGACTACAACAAAGGAGATTCTGCATGAGCCAAGGTCGTTTTCTGCACACCATGCTGCGCGTGGGTAATCTTGACCGCAGCGTTGATTTCTACACGAAGCTGCTCGGCATGAAGGAATTGCGCCGGCGTGATGTGCCGGATGGCAAATATACGCTGGTCTTTGTGGGCTATGCCGGGGAAGAAACCGGCGCTGGCGTGATTGAACTGACCTATAATTACGGGGTCGAGAAATACGAACTTGGCTCTGCTTTTGGGCATCTGGCTGTCGGCGTGCCGAATGTGACCGCCACTTGCGATACGCTTCGCGCCGCTGGCGTGAAGATCACGCGCGAACCGGGGCCGGTGAAATTCGGCACCACCGTGATCGCCTTCGTCGAAGACCCGGATGGCTATAAGATTGAGCTGATTGAACGCGCCTGATCAGGCGCGCTGGTCCAAACAAAAAACCGCGCGGGGTGCATCCCGCGCGGTTTCTGTTTGGGCGTAACGCTTCAGGTTTCAGTTGATGCGTTCACCATGGAGCGCGACATCCAGCCCTTCGCGCTCCTCTTCCTCGGTCACGCGCAGGCCAACGATGACATCGGTGATCTTGAGCAGGATCCAGGTGGCGACCGCCGTATAGGCCATGGTGGCCGCCACTGCGATCACCTGCTTGATGAATTGCTCCATCCCGCCCGAAGAACCTTCCGGCAGCGCCGTGGTGGCCGAAAGCGGGCCATAAGCCAGGAAGCCCACCAGCAAGGCGCCAACAATGCCGCAAATGCCGTGCACACCAAAGGCGTCCAGGCTGTCATCATATTTCAGCGCACGCTTCAGCGCTGTGGCGCCCCAATAGCCCGCCACACCGGCAACCAGGCCGATGATCAACGCGCTACCTGGCAGCACGAAGCCGGCGGCCGGCGTGATGGCCACCAGGCCCGCGACCGCACCGGAAATCGCGCCCAGCACAGAAGGCTTGCCCTTGCCGATCCATTCCGCAGCCAGCCAGGACAGCACCGCTGCTGCTGCCGCAATTTGCGTGACCAGCATGGCCATGCCCGCGCGACCGCCGGAAGAACCAAATGCTGAGCCAGCATTGAAGCCAAACCAACCCACCCAGAGCAGTGCGGCACCAATCACCGCAAAGCCCAGATTATAGGGCGAGAGATTTTCTGACCCATAGCCGATGCGCTTGCCAAGCACGATTGCAGCAACAAGCCCCGCCACGCCGGCATTGATATGCACCACGGTGCCGCCCGCAAAATCCAGCGCGCCGAGTTCAAAAATCCAGCCATTCGGATGCCAGACCCAATGCGCGATCGGGGAATAGACCAGCAAGGTCCAAAGCCCGACAAAGACCATCAGCGCAGAGAACTTCATCCGATCCGCAACCGCGCCCGTAATCAGCGCCCCGGTGATGATGGCGAAGGTCATCTGGAAGGTCAGGAAGACCGATTCCGGAATGGTGGTGGCCACCGCTGCGTCACCGGACCCAAGCGTAAAGGGCTTGTCCCAATTCTCCACCAGGCCGCCCAGGAAGAAGCGAGAGAAATCGCCGATCCAGGCATTGCCCTCACCAAAGGCCAAACTATAGCCAGCCACCATCCACAGCACGGAAACCAGCGCGCAGATGGAAAAGGATTGCATCATGGTGGCAAGCACATTCTTCTTGCGCACCATGCCGGCGTAAAACAGCGCCACACCAGGCACCGTCATCATCAGCACCAAAGCAGTGCTCACCAGCATCCAGGCAGCATCACCCGTATCCACCTTCGCCTCATCACCAGCCAAGGCGGGCGCTGCTGCGAGGGCAAAAAAAGCCGCGGCCATACCGCAGCGAGCAAGAAACCTCATGGGTTGTCCCTTCTTTTGCATTGGTTTGGGATTGGGGCTCACAGCGCGGATTCATCCGTCTCACCGGTGCGGATGCGCAAAGCGCGTTCCACGTCCATGACGAAGATCTTGCCGTCACCAATCTTGCCGGTGCGCGCCGTGGTGGCGATGGCTTCCACCACCGCATCCACCATTTCGGCCGGCACAGCCACTTCGATCTTCACCTTGGGCAGGAAGCTCACATGGTATTCCGCGCCGCGGTAGATTTCGGTCTGACCCTTCTGTCGGCCAAAGCCTTTCACCTCAGTCACCGTCAGACCCTGTACGCCAAGCGGGGTCAGCGCTTCTCGCACTTCGTCCAGCTTGAAGGGCTTGATGACAGCCATAACGAGTTTCATCGCGCTTTCCGATCCTCTCTCTGGGCGGGAACCGACCCCCGCAACAGGCAGAGCATTCCAAATCCCGTGCCAGCCTGAGGGGCCAAAAATACGCTCGGATTGGGCGATGCACATGCCATAATTGCCTATATGTTCTTTATATGAATATTTTATGTGCATTATTGGATGCGCAGTTTTAGGGCCTAGTAGCCCCAATAAGACCCGATAGAATACGCCCCATGAAAGCTTCCCAGGATGTAGATGTTTGCGTGGTGGGTGCCGGGCCGGTCGGTGCCACCTTGGCCGCCAGGCTGGCCGGCGCCGGGGTCAAGACCGCAGTGGTCGACGCGGCCCCCCTGCCGCCCATGGAAATGCAGGCCTTTGATGGCCGCGCCTATGCCATTGCGTTGACCTCAAAACGGTTGCTGGAAGGGGCCGGCGTTTGGGAAAGGCTGCCGGTGGAACCCTGCCCCATCCTTGGCATTCGTGTGGCCGATGGCAGGCCGGGTGAGGCCCCCTCCCCGCTCTCGCTCCATTTCGATCATGCGGCGCTTGGCGATGATCCCTTTGGTTGGATGGTGGAGGCGCGGTCCCTTCGGATCGCGCTCAATGCTCATTTGCCGAAATTGGCCAATCTTGCCGTGCATGCGCCCGCCAAGGCCGAGGTCACGCGGGATGCGGAGGGTGCGACCATCACGCTTTCTACCGGCGCGCAATTCCGCGCCCGGTTGGTGGTCGGCGCCGAGGGTCGTAATAGCCCGCTCCGCGCCGCTGCCGGCATTCGGGTTTCGCGGCTCGATTATCACTGCATGGGCATTGTCGGGTCCATCGCGCATGAAAAGCCACATCGCAACATGGCACTGGAGCAATTCCTGCCCCATGGCCCCTTCGCGCAATTGCCCATGCCGCCATTGCCCGATCACCCGCATGTCAGCGCCATTGTCTGGACCGACAAGACCGCGATTTCGGAGCGTTGCCTCGCCATGGATGATGCCGCTTATGGGCGGGAAATCGCGCGGCGCCTTGGCGGGCATTTGGGCTGGGTGAAGCCGATTGGCCGGCGCTGGTCCTATCCGCTTTCGGCCATGCATGCCGCGCGCTACGTGGATACCAGGTTGGCGCTGGTGGGGGATGCGGCCCATGGCATTCACCCCATCGCGGGCCAGGGGCTCAATCTTGGCTTTCGTGATGTTGATGCGCTGGCGTCGCTGGTGATTGAAGCTATGGCGCGCGGGGATGATCCGGGTGGTGCCGCGCTGCTGGCGCGCTACCAGGCGAAGCGCCGGCCCGATAGCCTGCTGATGCTGGGTGCCACGCATGTGTTGGAGAGGCTTTTCGCCAATGACATCGCCCCCATCCGCATCGCGCGCCGGCTTGGCATTGGCGCGGTGGACCGCATGCCGCGGCTCAAGAATTTCTTCGCGCGGCAAGCGATGGGGATGAATTCTGCTGCGGGGGCATTGATCGGGAGGTAATGCGGCAGGCGCGGTGCCGTTCAGCCGGCCGCATTCCAGGGATTGATGACCTTGAGCCCCGCCGCCGCGAAAGCACTTGAATCCCGCGTTGCCACAATGAAACCCTGCGTGGCGGCGATGGCAGCGATATAGCCATCAGGTGTCGGAAAGCCCCGCCCGGCGATGCGCGCCTTGGCGGCAAGCTCCCCATATCGTTGCGCCGCTGCCGTATCGAAGGGCAGGATACGCGCGGCAAAAAGCGCCAGCAGCCCCTCCAGCGCGGCGATGAGGTTATCCTTCCGCCTTCCCTTGGGCAGCGCGGCAATGCCAAAGGAAAGCTCGGCGATGGTAACGCTGGATAGAAACAGTGTCTCGGCAGCTTGGGCGTCCAGCCAGTCACGCACGGCGCGCTCTGGCGCTGGCTTCATCGCTTCAGAAATGACGTTCGTATCAAGCAAAATCATTCGAAGCTGAGGGGCTCAGCCGCGCGGGTGCTGCGGGGCTTTTCCAGCGCTTCGATATCGGCATTGGTCAGGCCGATTTTGCGACTCATCTCCGAAAGCACCGTACCAAGATGCAAGCGGCCTTGCGGGCGGACAGCTTCTTCCAGAATGGCGCGCATTTCCGCTTCCGTGCTGCGCTTATGCTGCGCGGCGCGGCGCTTCAGCGCGCGATGCGCTTCGTCAGACAGGTTGCGAATAGTGACGGCGGCCATGATGGCAATCCTGGAGCTTTGATTGCGATGCTATCACTATGCTTATTTTGCTATCAAATTGCAAGCTCGCCCACGCCCCCAAATGATTCTCTCCGAAACCGTGTCCAGGCCTATCGGCCCATTCTCCAAACGCCTGGATCGGGAGATGAAAGCCGCAGCGCTCCACCAGCAATTGACGCGCGCGCCAGCAGCCCGCAATCCTGTTTCCGAACACTGGAAGAAAGGGTGACTTCGATGGAAATGAACCGCCGGGCCTTGCTGCTGACTTCCGCCGCTTTGGCCGCCAATGTCGTCGCACCAGAAGCCGCCTTCGCGCAGGAACAACCGCGCCGGGGGGGCATCATGACGGTGCATTTCGCGACCGAACAGCGCATCCTGAACCCCAGCCTGCAGGCTTCCACCGGTGTTTACATCGTGGGTGGCAAAATCCAGGAACCGCTGGTGGATCTGGATGCTGCCGGCAATCCCGCGCCTTGCCTGGCAGAATCTTGGGAAGCGACGCCGGATGGCAAGACCATCACCTTCAAGCTGCGCCAGGGTGTCACCTGGCATGATGGCCGGCCCTTCACCTCGGCGGATGTGCAATTCACCGCCATGGAGATGTGGAAGAAGATCCTGAATTACGGCACGACTTTGCAATTGTTCCTGGAAGCGGTGGACACTCCAGACGCGCATACCGCCATCTTCCGCTACAGCCGGCCCATGCCGCTGAACCTGCTGCTGCGCGCGCTGCCTGATCTTGGCTATGTCTCCGCCAAGCATATTTATGAAGGCACCGATATCCGCCAGAACCCTGCGAATACCGCGCCGATGGGCACCGGGCCCTTCCGCTTCGTGCAATATGAACGCGGGCAATTCATCATCGCCGACCGCAACCCGAATTACTGGCGCAACAATATGCCCTATCTGGACCGCGTGGTCTGGCGCGTGGTGTCGGACCGTTCGGCGGCGGCGGCGCAGATGGAATCCGGGCAATTGCTGTTCAGCCCCTTCTCCGCACTTTCCATCGCTGATTTCACGCGGCTTGGCCGCGACCCGCGCTTTGAAGTGACCACGCGCGGCAATGAGGGCAATGCGCGCACGAATACGCTGGAATTCAATTTCCGCAACCCGATCCTGGCCGATATCCGTGTGCGCCGCGCCATTGCGCATGCGCTGGATATTCCCTTCTTCATCGAAAACTTCCTGGGTCCCTTCGCCAAGGTTGGCACCGGGCCAATCCCAACCACCTCGCCCGATTTCTATCCGGCGAATATGCCGCAATACCCCTTCAACCGCGCCCAGGCGAACCGCATGCTGGATGAAGCCGGGCATCGCCGCGGCGCAGGCGGCGTGCGCTTCAATCTGCGGCTCAATCCCGCGCCTTGGGGCGAGGATATCGCGCTATGGTCCACCTTCATCCAGCAATCCCTGAATGAGGTCGGCATCCGCGTTGAAATCGTGCGGCTTGATGCGGCGGGATTCCTGCGTACCGTCTATAATGACTGGAATTTCGATCTGGCGACCGGCTGGCACCAGTATCGCAACGACCCCGCCGTTTCCACCTCGGTCTGGTATCGTTCTGGCCAACCGCGCGGCGCACCCTGGACCAATCAATGGGGTTGGACGGATGCCGAAACCGATCAGGTGATTGACGCCGCCGCGACCGAATTGGACCCCACACGTCGCAAGGCGCTTTATGCCGATTTCGTCCGCCGGGCTAATACGGAATTGCCGCTTTGGATGCCGATTGAACAAATCTTCGTCTCTGTCATCAATCGGCGCCTGCGCAATCATTCCAATACGCCGCGCTGGGCATCTTCATCCTGGCACGATCTCTGGCTCGCTTCCTGACGCGCGCCTGATTTCTGATGCGGGTATTTAGCCTCGCTGCCCGAAGATTGGCGGCGTCCTTGCCGACGCTGCTGATCATTCTGGCCGCCATGTTTCTGCTGCTGCAATTGGCGCCAGGCGATACGGTGGATGCGCTGATTGCGCAGATGGGCGGCGGCGGAGATGCGAAGCTTGCCGAGGAACTGCGCCGCTTCTACGGGCTTGATCTTTCCATCCCGGCGCAGCTTGGCAATTACGTGTGGCGGTTGATCCGCTTTGACCTGGGTTTTTCAGCCATTTACGGCAAACCCGTCGCGACCGTGATTTTCGAACGCCTGCCCGCCACGCTTGCGCTGATGACAGCCGCCCTTTCCTTCGCCTTTTCCGTCGGGCTGGTGCTGGGCGTGATTGCAGCCAAGCGCGTGAATGGCTGGCCAGATACGGTGATTTCCACGCTTGGGCTGATTTTCTACGCCACCCCTTCCTTCTGGTTCGGGCTGATGGCGATTGTGCTGTTCTCCGTGCATCTGCAATGGCTTCCCGCCGGCGGGTTTGAGGATGTGGCGGCGGGCCTCACGGGTTTTGCGCGGCTGCGTGATATTACCGCGCATCTGGTGCTGCCCACACTCACACTCGGGCTGATCTTCCTGGCGATTTATCTTCGCATCATGCGCGCTTCGATGCTGGAGGTTTTGACGCTGGATTTCGTGCGCACGGCGCGCGCCAAGGGCTTGGATGAAACGCGCGTCATGGTGCGGCATGTGCTGCGCAACGCCATGCTGCCCATGGTGACGCTGATTGGCTTGCAGGCCGGCACCATGCTGGGTGGTTCCGTAGTGGTGGAAAGCGTTTTTTCCCTGCCGGGGCTTGGGCGGCTTGCCTATGAAGCCGTGGTGCAGCGGGATTTGAATACGCTGCTTGGCATTGTGTTCATCTCGGCCCTGCTGGTCATTGCCGTGAATTTTCTGGTGGATTTGCTCTATGCGCGGCTGGATCCGCGCATCGGCAATGGGGGCGCGTCCTGATGCCCGCACTCAAGCGTTTTGCACTGGCCTATTTGCGCAACCCAGCCGCGGGGCTTGGGCTTTTCCTACTGGTCGCGATCATTGCCATGGCGCTGACGGCGGATTGGTTCTTTCCGCGCGATCCCTTGGCGTTGGCGGGCCGCCCGCTGCAATGGCCAGGTGCCAATCCGCGCTTCGCGCTGGGTACCGATAATTCCGGGCGCGATATCGCCGCGCAAATATTTCATGGCGCGCGGATTTCGCTGCTGATTGGCCTGGTGGCGACTTCCATCGCCGTTGTCATTGGTATCGTGATCGGCGCGCTTGCCGGCTATTACGGCGGTGTGGTGGATGATGTGCTGATGCGCCTGACCGAGGCCTTTCAGACCCTGCCCAATTTCCTGCTGCTGCTGGTGCTGGTTTCCATCTTCGGGTCAGAACTCACCACCGTGGTGGTCGCGATTGGCGTAGTTTCCTGGCCGGCCACGGCGCGGCTGACGCGCGCTGAATTCCTCAGTCTCCGCAATCGGGAATTCGTGCAGGCTTGTCGCGGGCTTGGCATGGGGGATGGGCGCATCATCTTCCGTGAAATCCTGCCGAATGCGCTGCCGCCCGTGATTGTCTATGCCAGCGTTGTCATGGCGGTTGCCATTCTGCTGGAAAGCGCTTTGGCCTTTCTGCGGCTATCCGATCCCAATGTTGCATCCTGGGGCAATCTGATTGGCCTCGGGCGCGATGTGCTGCGCGTGCAATGGTATGTCTCGGCCATTCCCGGCGTTGCCATTCTGGTGACAGTGCTGGCTGTATCCCTTGTTGGGCAGGGCTTGAATGATGCGCTGAACCCAAGGCTCAAGGGCCGATGAGCGCGGTGCTTTCCTTGCAAGGCCTCACGGTCGCCCTACCAAGTGGGGCGGATCGGCCTGAGGCTTTGCGCCAGGTCTCGCTTGACCTTCATGCTGGCGAGATCCTCTGCGTGGTTGGCGAAAGCGGTTCCGGCAAATCCATGATGGCGAGCGCAATCATGCGCCTGCTGCCGGGCAATGTACGCATTTCGGGCGGCAGCATCCTGTTTGAGGGCAAGGACCTAGCAAGCGCGAATGAGGCAACCATGCGCGCATTGCGCGGTGCCCGCATTGCCATGGTGTTCCAGGAACCCATGACCGCGCTCAATCCCTTGCGCAGCATTGGTGATCAGATCGCGGAGATGTTTCGTATCCATACCAGCCTGAGCAATGCCGAGATTGAAGCGCGCATGCTGGCACTGCTGGATGAAGTGCGCATCCCGCACCCGGCGGAAGCCGCGCGCGCCTTCCCGCATGAACTCTCCGGCGGGCAGCGCCAGCGCGCCATGATTGCGATGGCATTGGCGCTTGATCCTGTGGTGCTGATTGCCGATGAACCGACCACGGCCTTGGATGTCACCACCCAGGCGCAAATCCTGGCGTTGATCCGCGATTTGCAGCAACGCAAGGGCACCGCCGTGCTGTTCATCACGCATGATTTCGGCGTAGTGGCGGAGATCGCGGATCGCGTTGCGGTGATGCAGCATGGGCTTGTGGTGGAACAGGGACCAGCGCGTGATGTGCTGCATCAGCCCCAGCATGACTACACCAAGGCGCTGATCGCCGCGGTGCCGCCACTGAAGGCCCCCGCGCCGCGGGCAATTTCCAGTGAGTCCATCCTGGTGCTGGAAGGCGTGCAAAAAACCTATCGCAGCGGCGGCTTCTTCGGGCGCCGCCGGCGCGAAACCCATGCGGTGCGTGATGTGACACTTTCACTGCCCAAAGGCGGCACGCTTGGCGTGGTGGGCGAATCAGGTTCGGGCAAATCCACCCTCGCGCGCTGCATCACGCGCCTGGTGCAGGCGGATGGCGGCAGCATTCGGCTTGATGGTGTTGATCTTTTGCAATTGTCGAAGCGCGAAGCACGCCAAGCCGCACGGCGCGTGCAGATGGTGTTTCAGGACCCCTATGGCTCGCTCAATCCACGCCGCCGCGCGGGGGAATTGGTGGCGCAAGGCCCGATGATCCATGGCATGTCGCGCGATGCGGCCATGGCCAAGGCGCGCGAATTATTCAGCCTGGTTGGGCTTGATCCGGCGGCGATTGAACGCTTTCCACATGAATTTTCTGGTGGGCAGCGCCAGCGCATTGGGCTTGCGCGCGCGCTGGCGATGGAGCCGGAAGTGCTTGTCGCGGATGAGCCTGTGTCCGCACTTGATGTCTCCGTGCAGGCGCAGGTCTTGAAGCTGCTGGCGGAGTTGCGCGTCAGGCTTGGGCTTTCCATTGTCTTCATCACGCATGATTTGCGTGTGGCGGCGCAGGTTTGTGATCTGGTCGCGGTGATGAAGGATGGGGAAGTTGTGGAACATGGCCCGATCGCGCAAGTTTTCGAGGCACCACGCCATGCCTATACAAAGGCGCTACTGGCTTCCGTTCCCGGGCGCGGTTTTGGGGCGTGATGCGCTACCGGACGCGGCGTGACGCGCGCCACATGATGATGCCAACCACCAGCGCCGGCAGGCCGCAGAGCACAAAGCCAATGCCATGGCTGTTGGTCACGGCAAGCTGCGCCGCATAGATCACCGGCAGAATGAAGGCACCGACCTGACCAAAGGAAAGCACGCCACCTGTTGCTGCGCCGCGCATGCCGGGCGGGGCGAGCCGCGCCGCTTCAGACAGCAGCACACCATGCCAGGACATGGCGGTCGCGCTCATGCCCGTCGCGATAGTGGCAATCAGCAAGGGTGACCAATCCGCGCTGTAAAGGCTCATCAGCACCGCACTTACGGCCATGCCAAGCGAAAGCCCCGCCATGATGCGGCGTGGCGATACACGGCCACTACCAAGCCAGCCCCAGAAGATGCGCATCGGCACGGCAACCACCATGGCAATAGCGAACATCAGCCCCGCCGTTGCCAGATCGTAATTCAGCGCGGTCAGATACAGCACGTAATAACTGGTGAAGGCGGTTTGCAGCCCGTTGAAGGCAAAGCAGGCCAGCGACAATTCGCGCAAATCCTTGGATTTCAGCACCGCCGCCAGCGTGGTGCGGAAATCCGAAAAATGAAAGCTGCGGCTAGGCACGCGATCCGAATCAAATTCGGCACGCAGCGGTTCCAACATGATAGCGAACAGGAAACAGGCGCCGGCCGTTACCAGCAAAGCCCCACTCCAGCCCCAATACCAAGTCATCAGGGGGCCGAGCAGCCCAGCGAGCAATAGCCCCGCCGGCACTGCCGTTTGCTTGATGGAAAAAACCAAAGGCGCCTGCTTCGGCGGTGAATAACGCCCGAGCAGATGCGAACTCGCTGGCGTCGAAGTCGCTGCGCCGCCGCCGCCGATAATCGCCGAAATAAGGAAAAACAGCAGTGGCCCCGCTGCCCCCAAGGCCATACCAAGCGCCAGAAACACGAGCGCCACCTGGCTCATGCGCAGCGCCCCGTAGCGGATGATGAAACTGCCGCAGCCAAGCTGGAACACGAGTGCCGCAAGCGCCGCCGCGCCGACATAAACGCCGACCAGTGCCGGGTCTATGTGCAAATCCTCGATAATCGCAGGGGCAATGACAAGCGGCAGGGTGCGACCGATGGAAGCAAAGGTCTGCTGCACAAACATGGCCCCAAGTGCCAGGTACAGAAGCTTCTTGGCCTTATCGGCAATCATGTGCGCAAAATGACCCCGTAATTCACAACAAGCCTAGGCGCGTTTCGCGGTGGGCGAAAGATGCGAAGCGCTTCTCAGTCCTCATTCTCGGCATAGGGGTTGCGCGGGGATCGCATTTGCAGCCGGATCGGCACGCCCGGCATGGTGAAATGCTCGCGGAAGGAATTCACCAGATAGCGCCGATAATCATCCGGCAATTCATCGGCCCGCGTGCCGAAAATCACCATCGTGGGTGGACGCGCCTTGGGCATGGTGGCGTAGCGGAGCTTTATGCGCCTGCCATCCACCAGCGGCGCCTGATGCCGGGCCAGCGCGGCTTCGAACCAACGATTGACCTCCCCGGTCGGGATGCGGCGATTCCAGAGCGCATAGGCCGCGCGCACCGCGGGCATCAGCTTATCAACGCCCCGCCCAGTTGCCGCCGAAAGTGGCACCATGGGAACGCCTTTTGATTGCGAGAGGGATGTCATCAGCGCGTCTTCAACGCGCTTTCGCGCCACATTACGGTCTTCCACCGCATCCCATTTATTGAGCGCGATCACCAAAGCGCGGCCTTCGCGTTCCGCCAGGCGGGCAATGCGCAAATCCTGTTCATCCATGCCAAGCAGCGCATCCAGGACAAGCACCACCACTTCCGCTTCCTTGAGCGCGGCCAGGCTGGAAGCGACCGACATCTGCTCCAGCGCTTCCTGCACCCGCGCCTTCTTGCGCATGCCGGCAGTATCAACCAGCCGCACTTCGCCGCCGGTTGAATCGCGCCATTGGACGGCGACGGCATCGCGCGTCAGGCCGGGTTCGGGCCCGGTGATCATGCGGTCTTCACCGAGCAGCGCGTTCAACAGCGTGGATTTGCCGGCATTGGGCCGGCCCACAATGGCAAGGCGGAGCGGGCGTTCTTTATCTTCTTCCTCTGGCTCATCCTCGGGCAGCGGGCCAAGCTTGGCCGCGATTTCATCATGCAGATTGCCAAAGCCATCGCTATGTTCAGAACTCACCGGCACCGGGTCGCCCAGGCCCAATTCAAAGGCCTCCATGGCCGCGGTGGTGCCGGCGCGGCCTTCGGCCTTATTCGCAACCACCAGCACCGGCACGCGCATCCGCCTGAGCCAAGCCGCGAAAGCGCGATCCGCGGGCATGATGCCGGTGCGCGCATCCACCACAAACAGCACGAGGGAGGCGCCACGCAGCGCGGCCTCAGAACTCGCGCGCATGCGGCCGGGCACGGTATCGGGTGGGGCTTCCTCAAGCCCGGCGGTATCCACCAAGGTCACGTCGCGGCCGGCGATGCGCGCGGTCACTTCCTTCCGGTCACGCGTGACGCCGGGTGTATCATGCACCAGTGCCATGCGCCGCTGCGCCAGCCGGTTGAACAGCGTGGATTTGCCCACATTGGGCCGACCTAAAATGACAATGACGGGCTGCATGAAGGGGTTCTATTCAGCCTTCGCCTGCAAAGGCAATCAGGCTGCCATCATCAGTGGCGACAATCAGGAGCCCGCCCACGACAACCATTGGCAGGGAAAGCGCGCCCGGCAGGCGTTGGCGCCCCAGCACATCGCCATTTGATGGATTGAGCGAGACAAGCTCTGCCAAGCTGGTGCCGACAAAAAGCCGCCCACCGGCCAGCAGCGGCGACGAAAGCTGCACCATTTCTTGCGGCTTATTGCCCTGCACGGGTGGGCGCAGTGATACCGCCCAGCGCGCCTGGCCGGTGTCGCGCTCAAGCGCCGCTATTTCGCCGGTATCGGTGGCGCCAAAGACCCATTCACCCGCAGCCCAGGGCATTTCCGTGCCGCCGAATTCGCGTTCCCAAATGCGCCGACCAGACCGCAGATCAATCGAAAGCCCAATTCCCCCCATGCCTATGGCCATCACGCTATTGCCAGAGATCACTGGGGCAGCACGCACGCTGCTCACATCGGCAAGGCTGCCGCCGCCAGCGGCGGCCAGGCTGTCGCTCCAGATAACGCGGCCATCATTGGCGCGGAAGGCCAGGATTTCGCCGGAAGGAAAGCCGGCCACCACGGTATCGCCAGCGATTGCGGGCGGCGGCAGACCAAGCGGCACGGTCTGGATGGCCTGGGCACGGTAGCGCCACAACACTTTTCCATCTTCGGCGGAAAGCGCCAGCAGCGTGCTATCCAAAGTGGTCACGAAAATCCGGCCATTGGCGAAGGATGGCGCACCGCGCGTGGGGGCGGAAAGACGTTCACGCCACTTCACCGATCCATCGGCAGCGGAAAGCGCCAGCAGCTCCGAAAGCCCGGTAGTGACGAAGACAGTATCACCTTCGACGATCACCCCGGCGCCACTGCTTTGGCCGCGTTCATTTTCCGGGCGCGTATCCACGCGCCAGCGGCGCGCGCCATTGCTGATGTCGGAGGCCGATACATAGCCTTCCGCATCGCCCATGAAAACGCGATCTGCGCTGGCCACCGGTCCCGCGATCACACGGCGGCGATAGGCTGTGCCGGTGCCATAGCTGCTTGACCAAGCCTGACGAAGATTGGAACCGAGGGCGATATGCCCACCCGCATGGCTGGGCGCGCCGCCAAGCTGTGGCCAAAGGCTGCGCCCTTCCGGCGCGGGCAGGGAGACATTGAGCCGCTGCGCTTCAGGGTCAGCTTCCACCGTGCGATCCGGCAGGGTGAGCACTGGTTTCCGCTCACCGAGAATCTTCACGCGTCGCTCGCCAAAAATACTGTCGAGGGTATCGCAGCCGGCCAGAAGCCCAACCGAGCCAAGCAACCAACTGCGCCGAGAGATATCCCGCCCCGTCATCCTTCAAGCCCCATGGCAAGACGTTGAGCCCTTTCCCGGACACCACGCGGCGCCGTGACATCAGCGGCCAGTGCCTGGAAAGCTTGGCGCGCTTCATCGCGCCGGCCCGCACGCAAGGCTATCAGCCCGGCAATTTCCCGCGCCGAGGCATTCCAGGCCGAGTCGGGGCGGGCCAGCGGGGTGATGCGCGCGGCCAGCATGGCCAAATCCCCCTGATCGAGTGAGCGGATGACCCACAACAAGGATGCCAAATCCCGATAAAGCGGATCAGCGCTGCTATCAGCGGCGATCGCATCATAAAGCCGGAGCGCTTCCGCCAAATCCCCGGTTTCGGCCTTGAGTGCGGCAGCGCGGAGCCGCGCCAAATCTCGATAGCCGGCGGGCGCCCCGCGCGAGGCTTCTTCAAAGCGCTGCGCCATGGATTTGAGGTCCGCCCCTTCGGCTTCCGCCGCGCGATGGGCCGCCATGAAGGCCATGCCGGCTTTTTCAGCCTCTCGCGCTTCGTACCAGCGCCAGCTTTGATGGGCGCCAATACCGGCCAGCACAAAGACAAGTGCGCCCAAGACCAGTGTCCCGTAGCGCTTCCACAGCCGGCTGGCGCGTTCAGCGCGAAGGTCTTCCGCAACCTCGTCAAAGATATCGGGCAAGGCGATCCTCGGTCAGAGAGACGTTTGGCGCAGGGCTAAGCCCTTCCGCAGCGCCGGTCAAACGGGGAATTTCACTTTTGCGGCGCGAGATGGTAAAGATTTTAGAGAAAAATTTGCAATTCATTAACTTTTCTAGGGTCTTGTTGTCGCATGCGTAACCTCCGCCCCTTATTGATGGTCTCTCTGCTGCTGGCCGGCTGCGAAAGCATTGGTGCCCCTGGCGCGCCTTTGCTCGCCATCCCAGCGGCGGTTGAGGGGGTATCGCTTGTTTTCACCCAGCGCGGCGTCGGCGATAATGTGGTGTCCTTGCTGACGGGCCAGGATTGCTCCTATGTCCGGATCGCCAAGGGCCAGACCTATTGCGGTTCAGACCCGCCGCCGCCAGTGCAGCCCATCTGTACCCGCAGCCTAGGCAAGGTGGATTGCTGGACAACGCCGCCAGTGGCCACGCCGCCCTATAGCAATGTGCGCGATGGGCCATATGAATTGACCGCCGAGCAGGAACGCAACCGCACGTCACGCTGGCCAAAGCTGTTCTGATCAATGACTCGGAGGCGACACGTGCCGCCGCCGGATCAATTTTCTCTCAAAGAAACTGCGGCAGCCGATAAAACCGCGCAGCACTGCGCCAGAACAAATCCGCCTTTTCCTCGGCCGAGGCGCCGGCGGCGATTCGCTTGAAGGCATTCCAGCCGACCGCATAGCCATAGCCGCCCTTATCCACCGGGAAATTGCTTTCAAACATGCAGCGCTGCGTGCCGAAAAGCGCGATGCAGCGTTCCATCCAAGGGCGCCAATGTTCAGCCAGTTCTTCCGATGAAGGCGCGATCGCGCCGGCTTCAAGCCCGAAGCCCGGCAGGCGCATGCCAAGCCCGCCCACCTTCACCATGACATTCGGGCATTGCGCCAGTTCCGCCATATTGCGTGACCAGGCGGCGAAAACCTCATCGCGCTTGCCGACATATGGGCCGATGCCAAGAATGCCGCCACAATGATCCAGCACAATCGGGATTTCCGGGAAGGCGCGCGCGAGTGAGGCCAGGCGCGGGATTTGGTGGTAATAAATCCAGGCATCAAAAGAAAGCCCATTCCGCCCAAGGGCGGCGAAGCCGGCACGGAACGCTGCGCTGTCCATCATGTCTTCCGCCGGCGTATAGGCCGGGTTCAGCATGACGGGGTCCGGGTCCCAGGTGGCGATATGGCGAATGCCGCGAAACCTGCCGCCGGCAGCCGCGATATGCGCTTCCAACACCGGCTGCACGGCTTCACCCAGCGTCAGGTCGGCATAGCCCACAATCCCGGCATTGGCGGCGATATCGCCATAGATGCCGCTTGCGAACATCGCGGCAATGCCGGTGACGAATTCCGTCTCCCCCACTGGCTTCAAAGCCTCAGGCCCCGCCGCGCGATGCATGGACCGCGCTTGGACATAAACCGTCGCCTTGATTTTATGGCCGCTTTTCAGATCCGCCAGGAATTCATCATGCAGATAGCGCCAGCCCGGCCGGTCCCATAGATGATGGTGCGGATCAATAATCACCTGCGCGGGGTCCAGGATTTCTTCCTGCCGCGCGGCGAGCCAATCCTCTCGGACGGCGAGGTAATGCTGCACCTGATGTTGGGACATGGCGTGTTCCTGACCGCTTGGCTTTAAGCCCTCATGGGATGGCGCTTTGCGCCAGGCGTCAAGCCTGGGCGAGGCTGGCTGCTTGTTCTATGCTCCCCACAACATCTGAGGACCCTTCCATGCTTACCAGAAATGCCAAGGGCGTTTTCGTCATTGCGCCCACCCCGTTCCTGCCTGATGGCGCGCTTGATCTGCCAAGTGCGGATCGCATGACCGATGCCTTTCTGGCCGCGGGTGCCAGTGGCCTCACGCTGCTGGGCGTGATGGGTGAAGCGCCGAAGCTTGATCAGGAAGAAGCGATCAGCTTCGTCGCGCGCGTGATCAACCGCGTGGCGGGGCGCGTGCCGGTGGTGGTGGGTGCCTCGGCGCCTGGTTTTGCCAGCATGCGCGCTGTGGCGCGGGGTGCGCTTGATCTGGGTGCGGCGGGCATCATGGTAGCGCCGGCACCGGGCTTGAAGGGCGATGATGCGGTGCTGTCCTACATTATGCAGGCCATGGATACGGTGGGCGACGCGCCCTTCGTCCTACAGGATTTCCCGCAGCTGACCGGCATTCATATCAACGCGGCCATGGTGGCGCGCGCTGCCGCTGACCCGCGCCTGGTGATGCTGAAGGCCGAAGATTATCCCGGGCTTGATAAGCTTTCTGCGATTCGCCGGATGGAAGCCGAAGGCAAGATGCCACGCATCAGCATCCTGGGCGGCAATGGCGGTCAATTCCTGCCGGAGGAACTTTCGCGCGGCGCGGATGGCATCATGACCGGCTATGCCTTCCCGGAAATGCTGGCCCAGGTGATTGCGCTGATGGCGGCAGGCAAGCGCGACGCCGCGCAGGATGCTTTTGATCTTCATCTGCCTTTGATCCGCAGCGAATTGCAGCCCGGCCTTGGCCTTGCCATCCGCAAGCACGTACTGGCGCGGCGCGGCATCATCGCCCATGCGGCTTTGCGCGCGCCCGGCCCCAAGCTTTCGCCGGAAACCACGGCCGAGATTGATTACCTGCTGGCCCGCCTGGAAGCACGCGGCGGCGCCAAACTTCCCTGACCACCAAAAGTTTTACACACAGGAGGATACCCCATGCCCAAAATCGCCATCGCCGTTGAATTCAAGATCAAGGAAGGCCAGCACGCGGCCTTTGACGCGATCATCCGCGAACATGCCCGCCTGACGCTTCAGGAAGAACCGGGCTGTGAGCGCTTTGATGTGCTGCAGCCCCTCGACAAGGATAGCGCGCATGACAAAAGCCGCATCATGCTGTGTGAGGTCTATCAGGACCGCGCAGCGGTGGATGTGCACACCAAGAACCCGCGCCTTGCCAAGGTACGCGATGCCTATGCCGCGCTGATCGAAGGCCGCACGCTCACGCTTTGTGAGATGTGAGGCGACTCCACTGATCTCAAGCTTCGTCAAGCCGCGCAGCAAGGGCAAGATCCTCCGGGCTCATGTCATGGGCCTGGAGGATCGGCACCAGCTGATGGGAAGCATAAAGCTCCCCTAATGCCTGCCAGTCTCGTATGACACTTGCATAAATCCAGCGATAGTAATGCAGGTTCGCGACATGCGCCCGCGCGGCTTCCGCGCCAATCAGGCTGCTGAGCGCCTCAATTTCCAGCCAATTCACGATCAGGTGCAGATGCGTTGAGGCAAGCGTATCAGCGCCTTCACCGCGTCCAATGGGAGGATCAGGATAGCGTTGTTCGAGTGCTGTCCACACCGCACGCCACTGATCGGTATGCTTGTGGGAATACCAGGTCACATACCAATGCATCTGCTCGTGGATATAGTTTGCCAGCAAGGCAGTCTCGGTGAACAAGGCAGTATGCAGCCTGATTACCGGGTGGCTGTAAGGAAGCATCGTCGGCGCTATGCAGACCTCCTTGCAATATTCATAGGCGCCGAGGTCATATTTTGTACGGAGCGCGATCAGCATTTCCCGCACCGCAATCGCGTTGCGTTCAGCATGCGACAGGTCAATCCCTATCCGAAGATCGCTCATGGCGCGAAAGGCCAAGGCCCGAACGCCTACCCCGCCAACGCCGCCTTCACCGCCGCCAGCGCTTCTGCCGCATTGGCTGCATCCGGCCCGCCGGCCTGAGCCATATCGGGGCGCCCGCCACCGCCCTTGCCGCCCACCGCCGCCGAGGCCGCGCGCACCAGCGCCACTGCATCGGCGCGGCCCTTGGCGGTTTCCGCCACTGCCACCACAATGCTCGCCTTGCCTTCAGCCGTGCTGATCAGCGCAACAACATCCGCCGTGCCGCCCTTCAGAATAGCCTCAGCCAGGCCCTTCAAATCGCGCGGCGGCACTTCGCCCAGATCGCGCAGCGAAAGCCTGAGCCCCGCCACTTCCTCAATCTCCGCCCCGCCGCCACCGGTCGCGAGCTTCTTGCGCAGCTCCGCCACATCGCGTTCCAGCTTGCGGCGTTCCTCAACCAGCGCTGCGATACGCCCGGCCAATTCGCCAGGCTGCGCCTTCAAGACAGCCGCCGCCGCCGCGAGACTTTCTTCCATCTCATTGATGTAAGACAGCGCAGCATCACCCGTGACGGCTTCCACGCGCCGCACCCCGGCGCTGACACCGCCCTCGGCAACAATCTTGAACAGGCCGATATCGCCCGTGCGCCGCACATGCGTGCCGCCGCAAAGTTCCAAAGAATAGACGCCGTGTTTGTCGGTCGCCGCCGGGTCATGCCCCATGCCGACCACGCGCACTTCTTCACCGTATTTCTCGCCAAACAACGCCATGGCGCCGGCTTCCACCGCTGCTTCGGGTGTCATCAACCGCGTGATCACCTCGGCATTTTCGCGAATGCGGGCATTCACCTCGGCCTCCACCCAGGCGAGTTCTTCGGCGTCCATGGGCTTATTGTGAGAAACATCAAAACGCAGCCGATCCGGTGCATTCAAGCTGCCCTTTTGCGCGACATGCGTGCCAAGCCGCCGGCGCAACGCCTCATGCAGCAAATGGGTCGCCGAATGATGCGCGCGGATATTGGACCGGCGCGCATGCTCCACTGTGGCACTCACCGCCATGCCGGGCTTGGCTTCACCATGCACAACCTTGCCCAGATGCACGAAAAGATTGCCAAGCTTCTTTTGCGTGTCACGGATTTCGATGCGGCAGGCATCGCCCGCGACAATCACCCCGGTATCACCCACCTGGCCACCGCTTTCGGCATAAAACGGCGTCTGGTTCAGCAGCACCGCCACTTCCGTACCAACCGCGGCATGATCCACCACCTTGCCATCCACCACCAGCGCGGTGATCTCGCCTTCTGCGACTTCGGTGGAATAGCCAAGGAATTCGCTGGCGCCGATCTTGTCCTGCACATCGAACCAGAGGCTTTCAGTCGCCGCTTCCCCACTGCCGGCCCAGGCCGCGCGGGCGCGGTGCTTCTGTTCCGCCATGGCGGCGTTGAAGCCTTCCACATCCACCGCGCGGCCTTCACCGCGCAGCGCATCCTGTGTCAGGTCCAAGGGGAAGCCGAAGGTATCATACAAGCGGAAGGCGATATCGCCCGGCAGGGTCTGATTGGACCCAAGCTTGCCAGTTTCTTCCGCCAGCAAATGCAGGCCACGTTCCAGCAGGGACCGGAAGCGCGTTTCCTCAAGCCGTAGCGTCTCAGCAATCAGCCCCTCAGCGCGCACCAATTCCGGATAGGCCGTGCCCATTTGCCGTATCAGTGAAGGCAGGATGCGATGCATCAGCGGCTCACGCGATCCCATCATATGCGCGTGCCGCATGGCGCGGCGCAGGATGCGGCGCAGCACATAGCCGCGGCCTTCATTGGAAGGCAGCACGCCATCGGCAAGCAGAAAGGCGCCGGCGCGCAAATGGTCTGCCACCACGCGGTGGCTGGA
>CAIYMY010000186.1 GCA_903927465.1 uncultured Rhodospirillales bacterium
CGCCTCGAAGCGCTCGGCGAAAGGCTGGATGGGGGCAATGCCGTGCTGCGACGCATCCGCGCCGACAATCGTCCTTTGCCAGGCACGCAGCTCATTCGCGAATATGAAGGCGTGCAACATGTCGTCACCGTGCGCGCCGATGACTTTGAGTTTGAAGGCCGGCCCTATCAATCGCTATCCGCCATCGCGCGGCACATCACCGGCACGCGCTGGAATGGCTGGGTGTTCTTTGGCCTGAAATCGGGGGCGCACGCATGACCCGCCGCAAGACAAGCGCCGAACCCGCCATGCCGGCCTCGGTGCAAAAGCGCCGCTGCGCGGTCTATACGCGCAAATCCACGGACGAGGGCCTGGAAAAGGAATTCAACACCCTCGACGCCCAGCGCGAATCTTGCGAAGCCTATATCGCCAGTCAGCGCGCGGAGGGCTGGGTGCTGGTGCCGCATCGTTATGATGATGGCGGTTTTTCCGGCGGATCGTTGGAACGCCCCGCGCTGCAACGCCTGCTGCGTGATATTGAATCCGATCAGGTTGATGTCATCGTCGTCTACAAGATCGACCGCCTGTCACGTTCCCTTATGGATTTCGCCAAGCTGGTCGAGGTGATGGACGCGCATGGCGTGACCTTCGTTTCCGTCACGCAGTCCTTCAATACCACCACCTCGATGGGGCGCCTTACGCTGAACATCCTGCTGTCCTTCGCGCAATTCGAGCGCGAAGTGATTGGCGAGCGTATTCGCGACAAGGTCGCGGCCTCCAAGGCGCGCGGCATGTGGATGGGGGGCAAGGTGCCGCTCGGCTATGAGGTCGCTAATCGTAAGCTGGTGGTGAATGACGCCGAGGCGAAAAGCGTGCGGCAGGTGTTTGAATTCTTCGCCGAGGCAGCCTCCGGCACCGAGACCGTGCAACGCCTGCAAGCGCAGCGCGTCACCAGCAAATCCGGGCGCCTGCTCAACAAGGGCGATGTCTACAAGATCCTGAACCTGCGCACCTATGTGGGCGAGGTCGAGCACAAGGGGCGCATCTATCCCGGCGAGCATCAGGCGATCGTGCCGCGTGCGCTGTGGAACAAGGTGCATGCCCTGCTGCAAACCAGTCCGCGGGCGCGCGTGGCGCAGAATCGCCGCCACCAGACAGCGCTGCTGAAGGGGCTGATTTTCGGCCTGGATGGAAGGGCACTGTCGCCAACGCATTCCCGCAAGAAGGGGCGGATGTACCGCTACTACATCGCGCAGCGCGTGCTGAAGGAGGAGCCCACCGGCGGCGATGACATCCTGCGCCGGATTTCCGCCGCGCAAATCGAAGGCGCCGTAATTGGCCAGGTGCGCGCGTTATTGCGCCAGCCGGAAATCGTAGCAGGCGGCTGGCTGGCGGCGCGGCAGGAGGCGCCCGACCTTTCAGAAGAGGATGCGCGTGACGCTCTGGCGCGGCTTGACCCGCTTTGGGAGGAGCTGTTCCCTGCAGAGCAGCAGCGCATCATCCACGCCCTGGTGGACCGTGTGGTGGTTGGCCCGACCGGTGCCGACATTCGGCTGCGGGTGGAGGGGCTGGGCAGCCTGGCGCGCGACCTTGGGCGGGGAGGGCGGGAGGCATGACCATGCCGGTCTCCCACGTCACCGTCCGGGTGCCGCTGACAATCCGCCGCCGTCCTGGCCGCAAGACTCTGGTATCGCTGGGGTTTGGTGCCGACGGCGGGCGCATTTCGACCAAGGCCGACCCGGCGCTGGTGAAGGCGCTGGCACGGGCGTTCCGCTATCAGAAGCTGCTGGATGAAGGCCGCTATGCCAGCATCAGCGACATGGCGGCGGTGGAGAAGATTGAGCGGGGGTATCTCGGCACCCTGCTGCGGCTGACACTGCTGGCGCCGGAAATGGTGGAGGCGATTCTGAATGGGCGGCAGCCGGAGGGGGTGACGCTGCTCCGGCTGCTGGAGGGGGTGCCGGCGGCGTGGGGGGAGCAGAAGGCGGCTTTCAAATAATTGTAGAACCTTCCAAATTTCTATCATTTTCCCAAACCTTCGCGCTTTCGCTGCAGAAGAACGTGTATTCCACTTTCGAGCCAGCGGTCCTTTGATACTTGGCCAGCGATCCATCCAGCGTCTTCACCTTTGCGTCGTCGGGCCTATGGACGCCAAAGTAGAGGTGCTTCGCCTTCGACCTAAAGATGGCGTTATAGATATGGGCGTCATTTTCGTTGGCGCTGTGACCGTAGACAAATATTGTTTCGGAATTCTGCCGCAAGGTCTCATAGCAATGCCGGAGATAGGCTACCGAGTTAATCTTCCTCATCTTCTGCTGACTTGTGCCTTCCGCCACATAGATCGGGAACCGTTTTTTATTGACAATGGTATCAGTGATGGTGGCGATAACGCCGCTACCATCGTTGGTCGCCTTCATGATCTCGCCAGCGTCATTGTCGAATAAATGTAGCCCACCATGAAGGTTATAGAGGCTGCAGCGAGCGTTGGTGTCGAAAGGGCCATGGAATTTCCCTTCCCTTTTGCCTAGTCCAAACCCATCCGTGAGAAACCCCTTCTCAAGATTTACCCAATAAAGTAGCAAATCATAGTTCAAGGTGAAAACAGTAGAAAAATGCGCGAGGAAAGCAGCGCTACTCGTATACCTCGTCTTGAGCTCTTCCCGATGCTCAGGATGTGTCGCGTTCACTGCGTTCACCAGGGCCTGACGCACCATCCGTGCGTCGGCCTCCAGCTCATCCGCGTGGGTGTCGTGGTTATAGGCCTGAGCGACCGAGACTGCAGCCTCCAGTGCGCGAACTACAGCCTCGAAGTCAAAGGTACCTAGAATATCGAAGAGGCGTCGCGCTGAGCTGTCAGCGGCGAGA